>NZ_JBFAQA010000019.1:0-204387 GCF_040677005.1 Nonomuraea sp. NPDC049421 | reverse complement strand
CGGGAGGGTGTGGGAGAGTAGGTCACCGCCGCACAATCTTTCAAGGGAAGGGTCTCAACGCCAGGTTCTGGTGTTGGGGCCCTTTCCGCATGTCCGCACCCCTTTTTTTCCGCATGGCCGGGGTCATCGGGTCGTCTTCGCATGGCCGAGGGTCTTTTCGGCGTATTCCTGGTCTTGCTTGAAAGGTCGTGGCCTCGTCGTCTGTGCGGGGGCTTCGGGGGTGGCGGTCTTTTCGCCTGCGGGTCTTCGAGGGCCGCAGTCTTTCGGATGACCGCTCGTCTTCTCGAGTGCCGGGGCTTCTTCGGTGGAGCTGGCTCTTCGGGTTGGCGGTGTTGGAGACGGTTTGGGGTGGCGGGTTGGTTGGTGATGTCGTGATAATGCTCGAATGGCCGGGGTTTGGGTGAAGGTGGTGGGGCTGCTTTTTGGGGTGGTCGGGTTGGTTGTGCCCTTAGTGGTGGCTGGTGAGGTGAGGGCGGCCAAGGCTGGTGCGGAGTGGGGGCCGATGAGTACAGGTCCAGTGGCGTCGGTGGGTGTGGGGCCAGTTCGGGGCAATGAGGGGCCGAATCCGGCGAGGGCTGTGCCAGGTCAGGTGGGTGCTGGGGCGACTCAGGTTGGTGTAGGGGTGGGTCAGGTTGCTGATCGGGTGAATGTGGGGGTGGAAGGCAAGGCGGTGCTGCGGGTCGGAAGTGCTTGGGTGGGGTTAGGGGCGAAGGCGGCGGCGCGGCAACTGGTGGTGGGGCGGCGGCGGGTTGTTGAGAGGCCGGAGGTGCCGGCCAAGGCTATTTCGGAGCGGCTTGATCGGTATCTTGCTGGGCGCGTTGGGCGGGTTGCGGTGATGGTCGAGGAGTTGGGGGCTGGGCGTAGTTATCGGTATCACGCGGGCGAGCGGATGATCACCGCCAGTGTGGCCAAGGTGCAGATACTTCTTGGGGTGTTGCTCAGGACCAGGTGGAAGGCGTTGCCGGCCGGGGTGCGGCGGGATGCTGAGCGGATGATCCGGTACAGCGACAACCATGCGGCCGATCGGTTGTGGGAGCGGATCGGCGGGGTGTCGGGGTTCGATGCGGTGGGCAGGACGTTTGGGCTGCGGGAGACGCGGGGGATGGCGGGGACGTGCGTGGATCTGTACTGCTGGGGGATTACTCCGACGTCCGTCGACGATCAGGTGCGGCTCATGGGAGCGCTGGTCTCCAAGAAGGGGCCGCTTCAGGAGAAGGATCGCGCGCGGGTGCTGAGCCTTATGGGCGCCGTTGTGGACGGGCAGGACTGGGGGGTCAGTGCGGCCGCGTGCCGTGGGGAGCGGGTGGTGCTGAAGAACGGCTGGCTTAAGCGGGTGTCCAACAAGCGCTGGGCTACGGCCAGCGTCGGGCTGATCAGGAGCGGCGGACGGGACTTCGCGATCGCGGTGCTGAGTGAGGGCAGCCCTCAGGTGGAATACGGCATAGCGACGGTCGAAGGCGTCGCTGAGCGCGTCATGCGGGCGTTTCGGGACTGCCCGGGGTGACGGGCTGCGAGGCCGGGCGCGCTGTGCGAGGGCCTCGAAGATGCCGAAGTAATGGCTATCGGGCGCGTTGCGCGATGTCCCCGGACTTGCCCAGGGTGATGGGTGTCGGGGTGCGTTGTGCGGGGGTCTCGGAGGTGCCCGGGCTGATGGTCTGGGGTGCGGGGTTCTCGGACCTACCTCGGGTGATGGGTGTCCGGGCGCGTTGTGCGGGGTTCTTGGAGGGGCCCGGGGTGAGGGGTTCTCGTTGTCAGGTAAGGGTTTTTGAGGTGATTGGGGTGACGAGGCGGTAGCCGACGCCGCGGACCGTTTGGATGAGCTGGTCGTCCTCGTCGCCCAGGCGTGCTCGCAAACGTTTGACGTGGACCGCGATGGTGTTCGTCGAGGTGTTGGCGGCGGCGTGCCAGACGTGGCGCATGATCTGCTCGCGGGTCACCGTGCGGTCGGCGTTGCGCATGAGGTACTGCAGCAGCTCGAACTCGCGTAGCGGCAGGTGGACAGCGCGGCCGGCGACGCGTACCTGGTAGGCGTGGACGTCCAGCTCGACGCCGCCGACGGTGAGCACCTTGCGCGACTCGGGGGAGCTGGCCTGGATGAACGGCAGCAGTTCCGGCACCCGGTACGGCCGGGCCACGCAGGCGGCGGCGCCGGCGGCGAGCGCGCGTACGGCCTGCTCGGCATGCCCCTCTCCGACGCCGAGCAGGACGGGTACGCTGCGCGCGAGGCGTACGGCGCGGACGAACTCGACCGGGTCGATCACCGGCAGCGTGGCCGCGACGAGCACCACATCCGGCTGCAGGGCTCCGGCCTGCAGCAGCCCTTGGGCGCCGTCGGGCGCCCCGGTGACGGCCACGCCCTCGCGTTCGAGGGCGGTGGCGACGTCGTCCACCACGGAGCCGTCGGGGTCGGCGATGAGCAGTACGGGCTTGGCCCTCGTGTCCCCGTTCATCGTGGGCGCCGCCTGCTGGTGGGTCATCAGCCGAAGCGCCCCGTGATGTAGTCCTCGGTGGCCTTCTGTGAGGGGTTGGTGAACATGCGGGACGTCTCGTCCATCTCGATTACCTTGCCGGGCTTGCCCTGTTCGGCGAGGTTGAAGAAGGCGGTACGGTCGCTGACCCGCGCGGCCTGCTGCATGTTGTGGGTGACGATGACGATCGTGTACTGGTCCTTCAGCTTGGCCATGAGGTCCTCGATGGCCAGCGTGGAGATGGGGTCGAGCGCGGAGCAGGGCTCGTCCATGAGCAGGACCTCGGGCTGGACGGCGATCGCGCGGGCGATGCAGAGCCGCTGCTGCTGCCCGCCGGACAGGCCGGCGCCGGGCTTGTTGAGGCGGTCCTTGACCTCGTTCCACAGGTTGGCGCCCTTGAGCGACTCCTCCACGATGGCGTCGGTCTCGGACTTGCTGACGCGGCGGTTGAGGCGGAGCCCGGCGGCCACGTTCTCGTAGATCGACATCGTGGGGAACGGGTTCGGGCGCTGGAAGACCATGCCGATCATGCGGCGGACGGAGACGGGCTCGACGGTGGGGGCGTAGAGGTCCTCGCCGTCGAGCAGCACCTTGCCCTCCACGCGTGCGCCGGGGATGACCTCGTGCATGCGGTTGAGCGTGCGCAGGAACGTCGACTTGCCGCAGCCGGACGGGCCGATGAACGCCGTGATCGACCGCGGCTCGATGGTCATCGACACGTCTTCGATCGCCTTGTGCGCCCCGTAGTACGCATCGAGGCCCGATACCTGGATCTGCTTGGACATTGTGGTGGTTACCCCCTATCGGCCCTTGGCGGGCGCACGCCACCAGGCGATGAGACGCGCCACCAGGTTGAGCAGCATGACGATCAGGATCAGCGTGAGGGCTCCGGTCCACGCCCGGTCGATGGCGGTGTCGTTGGGACGGGCCGCCTGGTCGAAGACGAAGAGGGGAAGGCCCATCTGCGGCCCGTTGAACGGGTCGTTGTTGATGGAGTTGGTGAAGAACACCGTCATCAGCAGCGGCGCGGTCTCGCCGGCGACGCGGGCCACGGCCAGCATGACGCCGGTGACGATGCCGGTGAACGCGGTCGGCAGCACGACCTTGACGATGGTGCGCCACTTGGGGACGCCCAGCGCGTACGAGGCCTCGCGCAGGTCGCCAGGCACCAGGCGCAGCATCTCCTCGGCGGACCTGACGACGGTCGGCATCATCAGGATGGACAGGGCGAGTGCGCCCGCCCAGCCGGAGTAGGGGAAGCCGAGGAACAGGATCCAGAACGCGAGGACGAACAGGCCGGCGACGACCGAGGGGATGCCGGTCATGACGTCCACGAAGAAGCTGATGGCCCGGCTGAGGCGGCCGCCCTCGCCGTACTCGACGAGGTAGATGGCGGTGAACAGGCCGATCGGGACCGAGATGACGGAGGCGAGCAGGACCTGTTCGAGGGTGCCGACGATGGCGTGGTACGCGCCGCCGCCGGCGTCCCTGGCGCCGATGCCGTTCATGGAGTGGGTGAGGAACTCCAGGTCGAACCGGGCCAGGCCGTTGGAGATGACCAGCCACAGCACGGAGACGAGCGGCACGACGGCCAGCGCGAACGCCAGGTAGACCAGGCCCTGGACGACCCGGTCCTTGATGCGGCGGCCGGTGGAGATGTGTTGGATCGAGGTCATGCGCCGGCCCTCGCGTACTCCTTGCGGCGGTTGATGACCACGCGCGCGCCCATGTTGACCAGCAACGTGATGAGGAACAGCACCAGACCGGACGCGATCAGCGCGCCCCTGCCGATCTCGGTGGCCTCGCCGAAGCCGTTGGCGATGTTGGCGGCGATGCTGTTGGCGTGCGGGGTGAGGATCTCGAAGGTGATGTCGAAGGTGGCAGGGAAGATCAGCGCGACCGCGATGGTCTCGCCCATGGCGCGGCCGATGCCGAGCATGGCGGCGCTGATGACGCCGGGGCGGCCGAACGGCAGGACGGCCATCCTGATCATCTCCCAGCGGGTCGCGCCGAGCGCGAGCGCCGCCTCCTCGTTCATCTTCGGCGCCTGGAGGAACACCTCGCGCGAGATGGCCGCGATGATCGGCAGGATCATGATGGCCAGCACGATGCCGCCGGCGAGCATGGTCTTGCCGCCGATCACGCCCTCGCCGGCGAACAGCGGGAACCAGCCGAGGTGCTCGTTGAGCCACTGCGACGGCGTCCGCATGAGCGGCACCAGGAACGCCAGGCCCCAGAGGCCGTAGACGACGCTGGGGACCGCGGCGAGCAGGTCGATGAGGTAGCCGAGCGGCGCGGCGAGCCTGCGGGGGGCGTAGTGCGAGATGAACAGCGCCACGCCGACGGCGATCGGGGTGGCGATGACCAGCGCGAGCGCGGAGCTGAGCACGGTGCCGAAGGCCAGCGCGGCGATGCCGAACGTCTGCTGGCCGTTGGGGTCCCAGGTCAGCTCCGTGAGGAAGGACGCCTTGTTCGCCTGGAGCGCCGGGATGGCCTCGCCGATGAGGAACACGGCGATGGCCGCCATGATCCCCAGCAGGACGACGCCGGCGGCGGTGGAGGCGAAGCGGAAGGGGCCTTCACCGAGGCTGCGCCGCGAGGCGGACCGGCTGGTGTCCGGTCCGCCATCACGGGTACGTACGTCGGTCGTCATCAGCTGCCTAGGAGATGGCCTCGACGGCGGTCCTGACCTTGGTGAGCAGCTCGCCCGAGAGCGGGGCGTAGCCCAGCTCCTTCAGCGCCGCCTGACCCTCGTCGCTGGCGGTGTAGGTGAGGAAGCTCTTGACGATCTTCTGCTGGTCGGCCGGCAGGCCCTTCTCGCAGGTGATCTCGTACGTCACCAGGACGATCGGGTAGGCGCCCGGGGTCTTGGTGGCGTAGTCGATGGACAGGGCGAGGTCGTTGCCGGTGCCCTTGACCTCGGCGGTCTCGACGGTCTTGGCCGCGCTCTCCGGGGTGAGCTCGACGTACTCGCCGGCGCCGTTGGCGACCTTGGCCGTCTGCAGCGAGGAGTTCTCGGCGTAGGAGAGCTCGACGTAGCTGATCGCGCCCTCGGAGTCCTTCACGCTGGCGGCGATCTGGTCGGAGCCCTTGGCGCCCTGACCCTTGGCCTCGGCGGGCCAGGCCTTGCCCGGCTCGTACGGCCAGTCGCCGGTGGCCTTGAGGAACTTGGTGAAGTTGTCGCTGGTGCCCGACTCGTCCGAGCGGTGGACGGCCTGGATGGGCGTGGACGGGAGCTGGGCGTCCGGGTTCTCGGCCTTGATGGCCGGGTCGTCCCACTTGGTGATCTTGCTGTTGAAGATCCCGACCAGCGTCTTCGGCGACAGCTGCAGGCCGTCCACGCCGGGGAGGTTGTAGACAACCGCGACCGGGCCGGTGACCATCGGGATGTTGATGGCCTTGCCGGTCTTGCAGCGCGCGTCGGCCTGGGCGGGCTCGTCGTCCTTCAGCGCCGAGTCGGAGCCGGCGAAGGCGACCGTGCCCTGGATGAACGCCTGCACGCCCGCGCCGGAGCCGCTGGGCTGGTAGTTCAGGGTCACACCAGGGTTCGTGGCCGTGAAGTTCTTCGTCCACTCGGTGATCGCGTTGGCCTGGGCCGAGGAGCCTGCGGCGTTGATCGAGCCGCTCAGACCGTTGTCGTTGCCCGCGGCGGGCGCGGCGGCGGTCGCGGAGGTCGTGCCGCTGCCCGAGGGGTTGTTGTTGTCTGTGCCGCACGCAGCGAGCGAGAGCGCGCCGACGACGGCGACGGCGGCGAGCCGGCCTGCATACTTCACGGTTGGGTTCCTCCCACTTGATCCTTAGTCGCCATGAAGCTATGCAGCGAAGGTGACTCGCCTCCCGAGAGCGGATGAACGGACGGTGAACGCTGCGGGTCGGTGTGCTGCACCGATTCACCGTGACGTGCCTCTTGGTGAACGGCTCACCTCGGATCATTGGTGAGAATGGAGGCATGACGTATCGCGTGGTCGTGGTGTGCATGGGGAACATCTGCCGGTCTCCGATGGCGGAGGTGGTGCTGCGCCAGGTGCTCGCCGACCGCGGCCTCGGCGCGCAGGTCGTGGTCGACTCCGCCGGCACCGGCGGGTGGCACGTGGGCGATCCGATGGACGAGCGGGCGCTGGAGATCCTCACCCTGCGCGGCTACGACGGGTCGGCGCACCGGGCCAGGCAGTTCACCAAGGACTGGTTCGACCGGTACGACCTCGTGCTCGCCATGGATCGGGACAACCTGTCCAACCTGCGGCGGCTGGCGCCTGCTGGGGTGGAGGTGCGGTTGTTCCGGTCGTTCGATCCCGCCGCGCCCGAGGGGGCGGAGGTGCCTGATCCGTACTACGGGGGGCGTGAGGGGTTCGAGGAGGTGCTGGAGCTGGTCGAGTCGGCCGCTGAGGGCGTCGCCAAGCACATCGCCGATGAGATTCGCTGAGGAGCTCGGCACGTCGCACGGGCGGCGGCTGCGGCGGGGCGTGCTGGACGACGGGCGGGCGGTGTTCGTCAAGAGCGGGCCCGCCTCTGACGTGCTGGTGTCGGAGGCCGCCGGGCTGCGCTGGCTGGGCGAGGTCGCCGCGGTGCCCGAGGTGATCGAAGCAGAGCCTGATCGGCTCGTGCTGGCCTGGGTAGGCGAGGAGCGGCCCGATCGGGCGGCGGCCGAGCGGTTCGGGCGCATGCTGGCGCGGATGCATCGGGCGGGGGCCGGCCGGTTCGGGGCTCCGTGGCCCGGGTTCATCGCCGAGTTGCCGATGGACAACGCGGACGCCCCTGACTGGGCGACGTTCTACGGGGAGCGGCGGGTGCTGCCGTTCCTGCGGGCGGCGCGGTTGCCCGCCTCGGACGTCGCGCTGGTCGAGCGGGCCGTGGCGCGGCTGCCGGAGGTGGCGGGGCCGGCCGAGCCCCCTGCCCGGATCCATGGGGATCTGTGGAGCGGGAACGTGTTGTGGTCGGGTGGGCAGGGGGTGCTGATCGATCCGGCGGCGCACGGCGGGCACCGGGAGACGGATCTCGCGATGCTCGATCTGTTCGGGCTGCCGCAGCTCGATCGGGTGCTGGGGGCTTATCGGGAGGAGTGGCCGCTCGCCGAGGGGTGGCGGGAGCGGGTGCCGGTGCATCAGCTGCATCCGCTGCTCGTCCATGTGGTGTTGTACGGGGGCGGTTATCGGGACAGCCTGATGGCGGCGGTGCGGCGGGTGCTCGCCCTCTAAGGGGTTCTTCTGCGGCGGTACGCGCGTTGCTGGCAGGCGCGGGAGCAGTAGACGCGGGGGCGGCCCGATGGGGCGGGGTCCAGCTTGTCGCCGCACTCCACACAAGTTTCGTCACGCTTTTCGTCACGCTCCTGGATGAGGGCTTCGATGCCGTCGAGGATGCGGCGCAGGCCGAACTCGAAGGAGTCCTCAGGGGCGTCCCAGCCGCCCGTCTCCCAGAGGTGGGTGATCGTGGGGTAGGCGGGGAGGCGTTCGTACAGGGAGTCTCTGGCGCCCCACCACTCCTCCTCGGACACGCCGCTGCTGCGCTCCTCGCGCAGGGTCTCGACGAGGCTCAGGGTCTCGGCGTCCATGAAGCGGCCGACCAGGTTGACGGCGGCGATCACCTCGCGGGGGTGGAGCGGGGTGCCGGTGAGGGTGCTCAGCATGCGGTCGAAGAGCGCCACCGCGTTCGGGCCCGGGACGTTGCGGGTGCCTCTGACCTCGGCGAGCCATGGATGGCGACGGCGGCAGCGCCAGCCCTGCCTGATCATGGCCTCGAGTCTCGGGCGCCAGCCCGCGCCGGCCGGTTCCTCGTCGTCGGTCAGGTGCTCGCCGATGGCGGTGTCGCGCATCAGGGCGACGAGCTGGTCGCGGCCCGGCACGTGGCGGTAGAGGGACATCGTGGTGAAGCCGAGCCGGTCGGCGACCTTGCGCATCGACAGGCCGTCGAGCCCCTCGGCGTCGGCCAGCTCGATGCCCGCCCGCACGATCCGGTCGAGGCTGAGCCCGGCGCGCGGCGCGCTCTCGTCGTCCCTGTCGCGCCACAACAATTCGACACCGTCGTCCATGGGTCTAGTTTATGGTGTACAAATCTGTGTACGGCATAAACGACAGCAGAGGTGACTCATGGAACAGATCTACGTCTCGCCCGCCGGCGACGACTCCTGGCCCGGCTCGCAGGAGCGGCCGTTCGCCACACTCGAACGCGCCCGCGCGGCGGCCCGCGAGGCGGGTGGGAAGGCGGTCGTGCACCTGCGGGGCGGTGTCCACGTGCTGACCCGCCCGTTCGAGCTGGGGGCCGACGACTCGGGGACGGTCTATCAGGCGGCCGGCCACGGCACCCCCGAGCAGGAGGAGCCCGTCATCAGCGGCGGGCGGGAGATCACCGGCTGGCGGGTGCGCCACGACGGGGTCTGGCTGGCCGAGGTCGGCGACCTCGACACCCGGCAGCTCTACGTGAACGGCCGGCGGGCACCGCGCGCCGCCGTCCCCGGCCTGCCCGGCACGGTCACGGCGACCGAGACCGGCTACGTCACCGACAGCCCTGAGCCGCTGAGCTGGCAGAACGTCGAGTTCGTGCACCGCGGCGTCTATCCGTGGACCGAGGCCAGGCTCCAGGTGGCCGGCATCGCGCGCGAGGGCGACTCCACCGTGATCACCATGGCGCGGCCCGGGTACGAGTGGGCGTACGCGCTCTACCAGTCCCTCTATGAGGGCAACGCCTCCATCGGCCCCGGCCTGCCCACGTCCGTCGAGAACGACCCGAGCTTCCTGCGCGAGCCGGGCACCTTCGTGCTCGACCGGGCGCGGCCGGGCGCGCACGTGCTGATGTACCTGCCGCTGCCGGGGGAGGAGCCGGCGTCCGCGCGGGTGGTCGCGCCGGTGCTGGAGACGCTGGTACGGCTGGCGGGTGCGCGCGAGGTGGCCCTGCGCGGGCTGGTGTTCGCCGAGGCCATGTGGTTGCGGCCGGGGCGGCCCGAGGGGTTCGTGCACTATCACGGCAGCGGGTTCTACGAGGGCGGGCCGGTCGAGCGGGCCGAGCTGGGCGAGGGGTCGTACGTGACGTATCCGTTGAGTTCCGTCACGGTTCCGGCCTGCGTTCAGGTCGAGGACGCCGACGGCGTCGAGGTCACGGGGTGCCGGTTCACCCGGATCGGGGCCACCGGGCTCAGCGTCAGCGGGGGCGACGGCGTCGCCGTACGGCGGTGCGCCTTCGACACGCTGGCCGGCGGCGGCGTCACCGTGACCGGCACCCGGGGCGCCACGATCGAGGACAACCGGGTGCGCGGGACCGGGCTGGAGTTCAGCGGGTCGCCCGGCATCGCCATCTCCGGCACCCGGGGCTGCGTGGTCGCGCACAACGAGGTCACCGACGTGCCCCACTGCGGCATCGTGGCAGGCGCCGGCGAGGGCACCCACATCCTGCACAACCTGACCGCCCGCACCCTGCAGGTGCTGGCCGACGGGGGCGGCGTCTACCTGTCGGGGCCGCAGGGCGACTCGGCGGAGACCGGGGCCGTCGTCCGGGGCAACGTCATCAAGGACACGGTGACGCCGTACAACTTCGGGCTCTACACCGACTACGGCGCCAGCTGGGTGCTCGTCGAGGAGAACGTCGTCATGCGGGCCGACAACACGGCCGTGCTGCACGTCGGGCCGCCGCTGGAGAACGTGACCTACCGGGGCAACTTCTGGGACGCCGACCCGGTGGGGCACGACGATCCGCCGGGCGGGGTGACGTACGAGGGGAACGTCACTATCGCCGACGAAGGCGCGCTGACCGCCGCTACCCAGGCCATCCAGGACAGGGCGGGCGTCAGGTCCTGACCGTGGTGCCGTTGAGGCGGTCGATGACCTCGGCGTGCAGGCGACCGTTCGTGCAGACGAGGCTGCCGCCCTCGAGGCCCTTGACGCCGGCGACGTCGGTCCAGACGCCGCCGGCCTCCTCGACGATCACGGTGAGTGCCGCCATGTCCCACGGCGACAGCTCCGGCTCGGCCGACAAATCGACCGAGCCCTCCGCGACCATCATGTGCGACCAGAAGTCGCCGTACGCGCGGGTCCGCCAGCAGGCGCGGCTCAGGTCAAGGAAGTTGTCCAGCTTGCCGGTCTTCTCCCAGCCGCCGAAGCTCGAATACGAGAACGACGCGTCCTCCAGGGAGGAGACCGAGGACACCCGCATGCGGGACGCCTTGGTCAGGCTCCTGCCCGTCCACGCCCCGCCCTCGGTCGCGGCCCACCAGCGGCGGCCCAGCGCGGGGGCCGACACCAGGCCGACGACGACCTTGCCGTACTCCATGAGCGCGATCAGGGTCGCCCAGACGGGCACGCCGCGTACGTAGTTCTTGGTGCCGTCGATGGGGTCGATGATCCACGAGCGGGCGCCCCAGCCGGTCTTCCCGAACTCCTCGCCGACCACCGCGTCACGCGGCCTGGCACGGCGCAGCGTGCCTCTGATGGCCTCCTCCACCGCGCGGTCGGCGTCGCTGACCGGCGTCAGATCGGGCTTGGTCTCGACCTTGAGGTCGACCGCCTTGAACCGCCGCATGGTCAGGTCATCGGCGGCGTCCGCCATGACATGCGCGAGGCGAAGATCATCGTTATAACCCTGCACGGTCGCCCACGCTACCGCGTCGGCCATACGGACATCAGTTACCAACGCCCCTTTTCTGGTAACTCTGCTTCCAGTTACTGACCAGTAGCATGTCTCGCATGTCGCAAGATGTCGGTGAGCTTCTGCTGGGGTCGGTCCCGTTCGCCCGGACGCTGGGCATCGTCTTCGAGTCGGTGGGGGACGGGCGGGCGGTCTGCCGCGTTCCTGAGCGGGCGGAGCTGGCCAATCACGTCGGCGGGCCGCACGCGGGGGTGCTCTTCACGCTCGCCGAGTCGGCGTCGGGGGCCGCTGTGCTGTCCGTCTTCGGTGACCAGCTCGTACGTGCGGTGCCGCTGCCCACCACGGCGACCATCGCCTTCCGCAAGGTCGCTCTGGGCGAGATCAGGGCCGAGGCCCGGCTGACGGTCTCCCGCGCGGACGTCCTGGCGCGGCTGGACGCGGGGGAACGGCCGGAGTTCGACGTGACGGTGGACCTGACGAACCCGGACGGCACAGTCGTCACCACCTTCACCGTGACCTGGACCCTCCGCCCCACCCGCGTGTGACGGTCCGCCGACCAGCGGACGCCGTGGGGGAAGGCGGCGACCGGCGGACGCGGTTGCGCTGGCGCGGTCAGGGGGTGTCGGCGGGTTCTTCTGCGGGGCGGGGGTCGTCGGCGGGGCCTTCGCGGGTCCACAGGAGGCGGCGCAACGACTCCAGGCGGGCGGGGTCGGCGTTGCCGGCCGCCACCCAGGCGTCGAGGGCGCAGCCTTCGCCCAGGTGGGTGCAGCCCTTCGGGCACTCGACCGTGCCCTCCACCAGGTCGGGGAAGGCCGCGAGCACCGTCTCCACGGACACGTGCGCCAGGCCGAAGCTGCGTACGCCGGGCGTGTCGATGATCCAGCCGCCCTCGGGCAGCTCAAGGGCGACGGCCGAGGTGGAGGTGTGGCGGCCGCGGCCGGTGACGGCGTTGACCTGGGAGACGGCCCGGTTGGCGTCGGGCACCAGAGCGTTGACCAGGGTGGACTTGCCCACCCCCGAGTGCCCGACCATGACGCTGATGCGGCCGGCCAGGTGGTCGCGCAGTTCGTCGAGCGAGCCGCCCTTGTGCACGACGACGTGCGGCACGCCCAGCGGCTCGTAGAGGGCCACCAGCTCGTCGGGCGGGGCGAGGTCGGACTTGGTGAGGCAGAGCAGGGTGTCGATCTCGGCGTCGAACGCCGCCACCAGGATGCGGTCGATCATGCGCGGCCTGGGCGGCGGGTCGGCCAGGGCGGTCACGATGACGAGCTGGTCGGCGTTGGCCACCACCGGGCGCTCGATGCCGTCGGTGTCCTCGACGTCGTCGGCCGAGCGGCGCAGCATCGACGTGCGGGGCTCGACCCGCACCACGCGGGCCAGCGTGTCGGGTTTGCCGGACACGTCGCCCACCAGCGCGACCCTGTCGCCCACGACGATGCCCTTGCGGCCCAGCTCGCGGGCCTTCATGGCGACCACGAGCCGGCGCTGCGGCGGCTTGCGCTTCTGCGCCGAGCCCTTGGGGCGCTCCGGCTCGACCAGCGTGGTGTAGCGGCCTCGGTCGACGGCCACCACGAACCCTTCGACGGCGTCTTCGTGCGCAGGACGGATCCGGGTCCGCGGCCTGGAGCCCTTGCCCGGCCGAACCCTGACGTCGTCCTCGTCGTACTCCCGCTTCCTCAGCGGTCCGCTCCCATACGCTCGTTCCTCCTTGCTGCTGCTGACAGTGGGCGGACGGCCCCCACCCCGGACCGGCCGGGCATGGCCGGTGTCATCGGTGTGCCGTCGGTCCGCGTTCGGACGGCCGCGGCGTCGATCCGCCGGGCGGCACAGTCATATGGGGAGCCGAAGCCGGTGGTGGGACCGTGCTCCGGTCGTGAATCGTCGCCCACGATCGGGCGGGTGGTGGTGTCGTGCCGGTGGATCTCATGATGGTGCGGGGGGCGGCGCGTTCTCACGTGTCGCCCTTTTCCGACGTGCCCGGCGCTTCACCGGTGAAACCAGTCATACCGCCGAGGCGAAGGTCTGCCCAGCTCATCGCGATTCCAGCAGCGCCGTCCACATCTGGACGAACTCCGGCAGGGTCTTGGCGGTGGTCGCGATGTTCTCCACCTCGACGCCCGGCACCGCGAGGCCGATCACCGCACCGGCCGTGGCCATGCGGTGGTCGTCGTAGCTGTGGAAGACGCCGTTGTGGAGCTGCCGGGGCCGGATGAGCAGGCCGTCGTCGGTCTCCTCCGCGTCGCCGCCCAGGCGGTTGATCTCGGTGGCCAGTGCGGCGAGGCGGTCGGTCTCGTGGCCGCGCAGGTGGCTCACGCCCCTGATGCGGCTCGGCGTGCCGGCCAGCGCGGCGAGCGCGGCGATCGTGGGGGTCAGCTCGCCCACCTCGTGGAGGTCGGCGTCGAGGCCGGTGACCTGGCCGGTGCCGGTGACCACGAGGTCGTCGCCCGAGCGGGTGACCGTGGCACCCATGGCGGTGAGCAGGCCGCGCAGCGCGTCGCCCGGCTGGGTGGTGCGCTCGGGCCAGCCCGGGATCGTCACCCTGCCGCCCGTGACCAGGGCCGCCGCCAGGAACGGGGCCGCGTTGGACAGGTCGGGCTCGACCGTCACGTCTCTGGCCGCGATGGGGCCGGGCTCGACCCGCCACACGTCGCGCTCGTGGTCGTCGACCGTGACGCCCGCCGCCCTGAGCATCTCGACCGTCATCTCGATGTGCGGCTGCGACGGCACCGGCGGCCCGACGTGGCGAATCGTGACGCCCTTCTCGTAGCGCGCGGCGGTCAGCAGCAGCCCCGAGACGAACTGCGACGAACCGGACGCGTCGAGCGTCACCTCGCCGCCCGCCGGCGGCCCGCTGATGGTGAACGGCAGCGCGTCGTTGTCGATGCGGGCCCCGAGCGAGCGCAGCGCGTCGAGGATGGGCCCCATCGGGCGCTTGCGCGCATGGGGGTCGCCGTCGAACGAGACGGGCCCGTCGGCCAGCGCCGCCATCGGCGGCACGAACCGCATCACCGTGCCGGCCAGGCCGGCGTCGATGCGCGCGCCGCCGCGGATCGGGCCCGGCGTCACCGCCCAGTCGACCCCCGCCGAGGTCTCACTGACGGCCTCCAGCGTGGTGCCCAGCGCGCGCAGGGCCGCCACCATGAGGTCGGCGTCGCGGCTGCGCAGGGCCTGGCGGACGACTCCTGGACCGTCGGCGAGCGCGGCCAGCAGGAGCGCGCGGTTGGTCACCGACTTGGAGCCGGGCAGCGGGACGGTGGCGGCGACGGGAGCCGTCGCCGTCGGTGCGGGCCAGTGCGGAGCGGGCGTGGTGGCGGGCATGGTCAAAGAGTACTGGCCGTCGGCGGCGGGGGTCACAGGCTGTGGATGACGGCTGCCGTACGGTCGCTCCCTGTGGATGGACGTACCGAAGAGATGGCAGTGTGGGGGCATGTGCGGTAGATACGCCTCGGCGCGCAAGAAGCACGAGCTCCTCGAGGAGTTCCAGGTCGAGCAGGACGGCGACCCCGAAAAGGAGCTCGGCGCCGACTACAACGTCGCGCCCACCAAGAACGTCTACGCCGTGCTGAGCCGGGTGCCCAAGGAGGCCGCGCGGGCGGTACGGCAGCTCAGGATCGTCAAGTGGGGCCTGGTGCCGGCCTGGGCCAAGGACCCGTCGATCGGCTCCCGGCTGATCAACGCCAGGGCCGAGACGCTGGCCGAGAAGCCGTCCTATCGTCAGGCGTTCGCCAAGCGCAGGTGCCTGCTGCCGGCCGACGGCTACTTCGAGTGGATGCCGGTCGAGGGAGAAAAGAAGAAGAAGCAGCCGTACTTCATCCATCCGGCCGACGGCGGGGTGCTGGCCATGGCCGGCCTGTACGAATTCTGGAAGGACCCGTCCAGGGACGACGACGACCCGCTCAAGTGGCTGGTGACCTGCACCGTCATCACCACGGACGCCGAGGACCAGCTCGGCCGCATCCACGACAGGATGCCCATGATGATCGACAGGGACCACTGGGCGGAGTGGCTCGACCCCAAGCTCACCGACACCACGCAGGCGGGGCGGCTGCTGGTGCCCGCCGAGCCGGGACGGCTCACCGCTTACGCGGTCTCCACGGACGTCAACAACGTCCGGAACAACGGCCCCGACCTCATCAAACCCCTCCCGGAGGAGGAGGAAACCGCGCTTTTCTAAAGGTGTAAAAAGCTCGGCAAGTGGGCATCCGGTGAGGAAAGCGATGCAACCGTTCACTCGGTGTCACCGCCAACATTGCCCCTTGATCACACCGGGCGGGACATCCGGGGAGTCCTGACCGCGGGTTTGCCCCCTTCTTACCCGGAGGTGCGGATTCGTGGACGTCACGACCGCTCGTGAGCGGCTGGAAGAAATGCTCGCCGACCTCGATCGCTCGATCGGGGTCCTGCGCGGCGAGCCCGTCGGAGTACGCGACCGCTCGGCCGCCGACGCCGGCTCCGACCTGACCGACGCGGACCGGGCCCAGGCCATGCTGACCGTGGCCAACAGCCAGCGGCAGGCGATCGTCGAGGCGATCAGGCGCATCGACGAGGGCGCGTACGGCCGGTGCGTCGACTGCGCCAAGCCGGTGCCCGAGGGCAGGCTGGAGGCCCGCCCCGAGGCCGCGCGCTGCGTGCCCTGCCAGGGCAAGCGCGAACGCCGCCGCTGACCGGCGAGAAGGAGGGCGCACTCGCCGGACACGAAGAACGGCGAGGTGGGCTCACTTCTTCCGGGCGCTGGCCACCAGGTGGATGCCGACGGTGTCGTCGTCGTCGGGATGGGCTTCGAGCTCGGTGCGCACGAGGTAGTTGAGCGCCCGCGCGTCGGAGCCGAGCACGTGGTCGACCGTGGAAGGCGACAGCACCGTACGGGGCCGCATCCACTCGATCTCCAGGCCGGCGCCCTGGAGCAGCTCGCGCAGCTGCGTGCTGCTGAAGCAGCGGGTGATGCTGCCGTCGGGCCACGGCACGAGCATGACCTCGCCGGTCTGCCGCAGGTGCTGCCACTGCTCCTGCTCGGCCAGGATCGCCATGCCGAGCACCAGGGAGTCGACGCACACCAGGGCGCGCCCGCCGGGCTTGAGCACCCTGGCCACGTCGTTCATGGCGGACTCGGCCATGAGCTCGATCGACATCACGCGCTCTTCCGCGAGCACGGCGTCGACGCTCTCGTCGGGCAGGAACGCCAGATCGTCGGCGCGCACGTGGCGTACGCGGTCGGCGTCGCGCAGCCGCGACTGCCCGTCGACGGTACGGCGGAAGTCGAGCACCTCGATCACCCGGTGTCCGGCTCTGGCGGCCTGGCCTGACCATCGCCCGCGCCCGCCCGACAGGTCGAGGATGACGGAGGCTTCGGCGGGGAGCCATCGGTTGAGTTGTTCGGCGGCGACGGCGCGGTAGAAGGTCCAGTACGGCCCGAGCGTCCCTGAGCCGTTCAGTTCCTCGGCCGGAATGGGCAGCACACGCGACTCCTGGGTTCCGGAAAAAGGGCTACCAGCCGGTACGTATGACGTTCCCCGCACCGGGTCCTTCGTACCTTCTATCTTGCGGGAACAGACAAGGGCGCGGGCGTGTTGCGACGAGCATGCTCACATTGGCAGACCCCCAGCCCGCTGACCGAGTGGTCGCGAGCCAGCGGGTATCCTCCCCTGAGTACGGTGTACCGCCACAGCCGGCCACCGGTGATCTTAGGGGGGTGGGTCCGGTGCCCGCGACAGGCGCGGAGACGCTGGAGCAGCGAAGCGAGCGATTCGAGCGCGACGTCATGCCGTATCTCGAGCAGCTCTACTCCGCCGCGCTCCGGATGACCCGAAATCCCGCGGACGCGGAGGACCTGCTGCAGGAGACCTTCGCCAAGGCGTTCGCGTCGTTCCACCAGTTCCAGCAGGGCACGAACCTGAAGGCGTGGCTCTACCGGATCCTCACCAACACCTTCATCAACAGCTATCGCAAGAAGCAGCGGGAGCCGAGGCAGTCCGGCACCGAGGAGATCGAGGACTGGCAGCTGGCTCGGGCCGAGTCCCACACCTCGAGTGGCCTGAAGTCCGCCGAGGTCGAGGCGCTGGAGCACCTGCCCGACGGTGACATCAAGCAGGCGCTGGCGGCTCTGCCGGAGGAGTTCAGGATCGCGGTCTACCTGGCCGACGTCGAAGGCTTCCCCTATAAGGAGATCGCCGACATCATGGGCACTCCCATCGGCACCGTGATGTCGAGGCTGCACAGGGGACGCAGGCAGCTGCGGGGCCTCCTTGAGGACTACGCCCGCGAGCGTGGCCTGGTCCCGTCGGAGGGATCGAAATGAGCTGTGGCAAGCCGCACGACACCGACTGTCGTGAAGTGCTCGACAAGGTCTACGCCTATCTCGACGGCGAGCTGACGGAGGGGGACGTCGCCGACATCAAGGTGCACCTTGACGAGTGCAGCCCGTGCCTCAAGGAATACGACCTGGACAAGGCGATCAAGGCGCTGGTCCACAAGCACTGCGGCTGCGACCCGGTCCCGGCCGACCTGCGCTCCAAGGTGCTCGATCGCATCGCGCAAGTAAGGTCGGAGCTGGCCGACTAAGATTCACTTCATGCGCGTGTTGGTCACCGGGGGTGCCGGGTTCATCGGATCGAATCTCGTCGATCGCCTGCTGGCCGACGGCCATGAGGTCGATGTGGTCGACGACCTGTCGTCCGGCAGTCGCGACAACCTGGCAGGGGCCGCGGCCGGCGACCGGTTCCGGCTGCACGAGATGGACATCCGCGACCGCGCGCTCGTGGGGCTGATGACCGAGCTGCAGCCGGAGGTGGTCTGCCACCTGGCCGCGCAGATCAGCGTGCGCAAGAGTGTGGCCGACCCGGCGCACGACGCCAGGCTCAACGTCGAGGGCACGGCCGCGGTGCTGGCCGCGGCCCACGAGGGGCGCACGCGCAAGGTGGTGTTCGCCTCGTCGGTGGCCGTCTACGGGCGTCCTGCCACGATCCCGGTGCCGGGTGACGCGGCGACCGATCCGCGCTCGCCGTACGCGGCCTCGAAGCTGAGCGGCGAGATCTACCTCGCCACGTTCAAGGCTCTTTACGGCCTCGAATACACCACGCTGGTGCTGTCCAACGTCTACGGCCCCCGCCAGGCGCCCGAGGGCGAGGCGGGCGTGGTCTCCATCTTCACCGACGCGCTGCTCACCGGCCGGCCCACGGTCGTCTTCGGCGACGGCACCCAGACCCGCGACTACGTCTACGTCGAAGACGTGGTCGACGGCTTCGTGCGGGCGTGCGGGCCCGAGGGCAACGGCCGCCGCTTCAACCTCGGCACCGGCATCCAGACCACCGACCGCCGCCTGCACTCGCTCATCGCCGACGCGGCGGGCGCCCAGGACAAGCCCGGCTTCGCGCCGCCGCGCCCCGGCGACCTGCCCGCGATGGCGGTCGACCCGGTGCCGGCCCACGAGGGGCTCGGCTGGCAGCCCAGGGTCGACCTGGCGACCGGGGTGAAGAAGACCGTCGAGTGGGCCGCCACGCGTCGCGGCAAGTAGTGACTTGATTACGCTTTGCTTGCGATTTCCGACTCTCCCCATGCGGCCATCCCGTCTTCTGTAGCGTGAATCCCACAAGTCGACGTGGAGGCATGTGGATGTCGAAGGTTACGGTCGCCCGGCTGCTCACCGCCCTCGTGCTGATCGCCCCTGTGGTCGTGCTCATGAGCGGCGGCGTGGTGCCACCTGGGGTGTCCTGGACCTGATAACTATGGGGGGCCGCCATGCGTGATCTGCCGTGGCCCGCAAGGGTCTATCTGGTCGCCGTGATCGGTGCGGCGGCCGCTCTCATCGTTCGCGGCGTGATCGTGTCCGGCGCGCCCGTGGCCACGGAGGACCTTGACATCCTCCTGGTGCTCGCCCTGCTGTTCCTGGTCTGCGAGTCGATGCCGACGCTGCTCAACATGGAGCAGACCGCCGTGTCCGTCAGCTTCTCCGCCTCGCTGGCGGCCGTGGTGCTGATCGGACCGGAGGGGGCGGCGCTGGTCGGGCTGACCGCGATGGTCAGCGTCCGGCCGGGCCTGCCGCTGGTCAAGCGGCTGTTCAACGGCGCGCAGTTCGCCATCTGCGGCTACGCGGCGGGGCGGGTCTACGAGGCGCTCGACGGCCGGGTCGGCGTGCCCGACGTCAACGCCTTCGACGACCTCATCGGCCCGTACGTCGCCGCCACCGCCGTCTTCGTGCCGCTCAACATCGCGCTCACGCTCACCATGATCGGGCTGGCCACGCACGTGCGAGCCACCGAGATGCCGCGCCGCGGCATGGCCCAGTTCCTGCTGTCCTACCTGGGCTACGGCACGTTCGGGCTGCTCGTGGCCGGGCTGTGGGCCACGGTGGCGTCGATCTCGGCGGTGCTGGTGCTGGTGCCGCTGTTCGTGGCGCGGTGGGCGTTCGGGCAGTATCACGCGCAGCAGCGCTCGTACGACGCCACGATCGCCGCGCTCTGCCAGGCCGTCGAGACGAAGGACTACTACACCCGCGGCCACTGCACGCGCGTCTCGCACGCCTCGTCCATGATCGCGCAGGAGATCGGCATGGGCCACGAGCGGGTGCGGGCCATCCGCTACGCCGGCATGCTGCACGACGTCGGCAAGCTCGGCGTGCCCACCAAGGTGCTGCAGAAGGACGGGCCGCTGACCGAGGAGGAGTTCGCCGCGATCCAGCTCCACCCGATGCGGGGGCTGGAGATCGTGCGCGGCATCGGCTTCCTCGACGAGGCGTACGCCGGGATCATGCACCACCACGAGCGCCACGACGGCACCGGCTACCCGATGGGCCTGGCGGGCGACGAGATCCCCGAGTTCGCCAAGGTCATCGCGGTGGCCGACGCGTTCGACTCGATGACCTCCGACCGCTCCTACCGGGGGGCGCGGCCGGTGCCGGTGGCGCTCGACGAGCTGCGCAGGAGCGCGGGTACGCACTTCGACCCCGTCATGGTGGCGGCGTTCATCCGCGCGCTGGAGCGTGAGCCGTGGCAGCCGCCGCGCCGGGTCGACCCGCCGCCTCCCGAGGTCGCCGAGACACAGATCAAGGACCACGACGACCCGACCATGCCCATCCAGGTCGTGACCGGGCCATGATCACCACCGAACGCGTCAGGCCGCGGGACCGCTCGCTGCACAAGGTCCTGCGCAGGCTCGACTCGGGGCAGCTGCTGCTCATCTGCGCGGCCGGGCTGGTCGCGCTGACCGGCGTGGCGTACACCGCGGCCCAAGGGCTGAACAAGCCGGAGATCGCGGTCGGGTTCGGCGCGCTGATCGCGGTCGGCGAGCTGGCCAGGCTGACCATGCCGGGCAACAGGGAGGTGGCGCCCATCGGGGCCGCCGCCGCGCTGGGCTACACGCTGCTGCTCGACCTCAGCCAGAACCAGCTGCATCACTCGGCGCTGCAGGTCGTGGCGGTGATCGCGGTCGGCATGCTGGCAGGGGCGCTGCCGCACCTCGCCGTGGGCAGGCCGCCGCGCCTCGACGCGATGGCGCGCCGGCTGCTCACCAGCGCGCTGCTGGCCTTCGCGTTCCGGCCGCTCGCCGACCCGCTCTTCGACCTCACCAAGCCGCCCACGAGCACCTGGTGGCCGGCGCTGGCCGTGATGGTGACGCTCATCACGATCACGCTGCTCATCGACGTGCTGATCGCCGCGCTGCTGCGGGCCGAGCAGGTGCGCACCGCGTTCAGGGTGGCCGTGCGCGACGAGCTCAACATGGCCTTCCCGCTGGGCGCCGCCGTGGGCTCGTCGGGCGTGCTGCTCGCGCTCGCCACGCACAGCATGGACCTGGTGGCGCTGCTGGTGTTCGCCGCGCCGCTGCTGGTCACGCAGGTGGCCTTCCGCAAGTACGCCGGCATCCGCGCCACCTACCTGCAGACCGTACGCGCCCTGTCCAGGGTCACCGAGGTCGGCGGCTACGTCGAGCCGGGCCACTCGCGCCGGGTCAGCCGCCTGGCCGTGGCCGTCGGCAGGGAGCTGGGCATGGCCGAGCCCGAGCTGCTGGAGCTGGAGTACGCCGCGCTCATGCACGACATCGGCCAGCTCTCGCTGCGCGACCCCATCCCGGGCGGCGCGACCGTGCTGACCGAGCCGGAGCAGGCCCGGCGGATCGCCGAGCTGGGCGCCGAGGTCATCAGGCAGACCGGCGTGCTCGACCGGGTGGCCGAGGTGGTCAGCAGGCAGTGTGACGCGATCGCCGACGACCCGCCGCTGTCGAGCCGCATCATCAAGGTCGCCAACGCCTACGACGACCTGGTGGGGCCCTCGACCGATCGTGACAGGAGCGGGGCGGCGCTGGAGCGCATCCGCCTGTCGGCGGGGAGCGCGTACGATGCCCATGCGGTGGAGGCGCTGGCCCGCGTGATCGACCGCGGCCGGATCTAGCATCTACAGCCGCGCGTACGCCGCGAGGGTTTCCGGGCGTTCACTTTTGTGGGGTTCCTACAGATCGCGCTGGCCGGATCGGTGGTTTCGGGGGAAAGGGGTCAGGGCGTCGGCGGTCGTAGGGTGGTCGGCGTGCTTACTGAGACGCTCGGACCCGTTCTGATCGCCAACCGAGGAGAGATCGCGCGGCGGATCATCCGCACGGTCAAGCAACTGGGCCTGCGTGCCATCGCGGTCCACTCGGAGGCCGACGCCGACCTGCCCTTCGTCCGCGAGGCCGACGAGGCCGTGCTGCTCGGACCGGCCAACCCGGCGCAGAGCTACCTCGACGTCGCCAAGGTGCTGGAGGCGGCACGGGCGACCGGCGCGAAGGCGGTCCACCCCGGCTACGGCTTCCTCGCCGAGAACGCCGCGTTCGCCAGGGCCGTGATCGAGGCCGGCATGGTGTGGATCGGGCCGTCGCCCGAGGCCATCGACAAGATGGGCGACAAGATCAACGCCCGTAACCTCATGGAGGCCGCCGGCGTGCCGGTCGCGGCGGGCACCCGCGAGCCGGTGACCGACCTGTCGCTGGCGCTGAAGGCCGCCGAGTCCATCGGCTACCCGGTCATGGTCAAGACCGCGGGTGGCGGCGGTGGCATCGGCATGAGCGTGGCCTACGACGACGAGGGGCTGGCCAAGGCGTACGAGCAGGCCGCGCGGGCGGCGGCGCGGTTCTCGGGCGACGCGCTCGACGGGCCCGCCGTGCTGCTCGAGCGCTACATCGCGCGGGCCCGCCACGTCGAGGTGCAGATCCTCGGCCTGCCCGACGGCAGGGTCGTGGCGCTGGGCGAGCGCGACTGCTCGGTGCAGCGCCGCCACCAGAAGGTCGTCGAGGAGTCTCCTTCGCCCGGCATCAGCCCCGAGCTGCGCGAGCGCATGCTGGCGGCGGCGGTGCGGGCCGGCGAGACGGTCGGCTACGTCGGCGCGGGCACGGTCGAGTGCCTGGTCGACGCCGACGTTCAGGACTTCGTGTTCCTGGAGATGAACACCAGGCTCCAGGTGGAGCACCCGGTCACCGAGCTGGTCACCGGCCTCGACCTGGTCGAGCTGCAGCTGCGGGTGGCGGCGGGCGAGAGCCCCGAGGTGCGGCCCGAGCCGCGCGGCCACGCGATCGAGTTCCGCGTCTACGCCGAGGACCCCAAGCGGTTCTTCCCCGGCCCCGGCACGATCACGACCTGGGACGAGCCCGCGGGCGACGGCGTCCGCGTCGACTCGGGTTACACGGCGGGCAACACCGTCACGCCGTTCTACGACCCGCTGATGGCCAAGTTGTGCGTATACGGCTCGGACCGGGCAGAGGCGCTGGAGAAGGGCCGTAAGGCGGTGGCGGAGTTCGTCGTGGAGGGCCCGAAGAACAACCTGCCGTTCTGCGCGGAGCTGCTGGAGAACGCGGAGTTCGCCACCGGCGACTACGACACCGGCCTGGTCGCGCGGATGCGCGCCTGAGGCCCATGAGATTGTTGGTTCAGTGAAAGAGGGGAGTCCCGGTGGCTGAGGTACGCGCTGAGATGGTGGCGAACGTGTGGAAGGTGGTCGTCAAGGAGGGCGACACCGTCTCCGACGGCGACACGCTCGTCATCCTCGAGTCCATGAAGATGGAGATCCCGGTGATCGCCGAGGACGACGGCGTGGTGGCGCAGCTCAAGGTCGCCGAGGGAGACGTGATCCAGGAAGGCGACCTGATCGCGGTCATCGAGTAGTGCGGGCGAGGAACCTGGCACGGTCGACCACGACGCGCTCGATCGTGCCCTTGCCCACCACGGAGCCGCGCTCGTCGTGGGCCTCGAAGGCGAAGACCAGCCGCCGCCCGTCGACCTCGGTCAGCTCGACGCCGACCTGCACGCGGGTGCCGAGCGGGCTGGCGGCCAGGTGGTCGAGGGCGACGCGGGTGCCGACGGAGGTCTCGCCCGGCGCGAGGTGCCTGGCGACGGCGCGTACGGTGGCCGCCTCCGCGAGGGCGAGCAGCCTGGGCGTGGCCAGCACCGGCACTTCACCGCTGCCGATCTCCTTGGCGGTGTCGGCCATCTCGACCACGGTCGGGAGCTGGGCGCGCAGGCCTGGTGCGAGCGTCATGGGATCAGCCTACGGGCGGTGGAATGGGCCCGTTGACTTCCCGGGAAACGCGGACAAGTGCGGTTGCAAGGCCTCAGGATAGGCTTTGTACGGCTTGAGGCATTTGAGTGGCATGTGGGACAGGTGAGTCGTACACTCTCTGAGTTCCGTGACCACTGTGTTACCTCACCGCGACAAAACTTCGCTTTGTTGGAGATCCGCGGGGTGGGAGAGGTTTCGGACGTAGGGGGGTAGCGGGGGAATCATGGTGGCCCAAGGGACGACGCTGGCGGGGCGGTATCGACTGGATACCCGCATCGGCGCCGGTGGCATGGGCGAGGTGTGGCGAGGTGAGGACACCGTCCTCGCCCGCACCGTCGCCGTCAAAGTGCTGCTCCCAGGCCGCATGCAGGACCCCGGCTTCGTCGCTCGCTTCCAGGGGGAGGCGCGGGCGATGGCCACCATCAACCACTCCGGGGTCGTGGACGTCTACGACTACGGCGTCAGCGGCGACACCGTCTACCTGGTGATGAAGTTCGTCGACGGCGAGCCGCTCGACCGGCTGCTCGCCCGGCTGGGCCGCATCCCGCCGCAGGCGGCGATGGAGCTCATCGCGCAGGCCGCATCGGCTCTGCAGGCCGTCCACGACCAGGGCATCGTGCACCGCGACGTCAAGCCGGGCAACCTGCTCGTGCAGCGCGACGGCACGCTCGTCCTGACCGACTTCGGCATCGCGCGCTCCGACATCGCGAGCCGGCTCACCGACGCCGGCATGGTGCTCGGCACCGCCGCTTACTGCGCCCCCGAGCAGGCCGAAGGCGCTCCCGTCACGCCCGCCGTGGACATCTACGCGCTGGGCGTCGTCGCGTACGAGTGCCTGGTCGGCCAGCGGCCCTTCGACGGTGACAGCGCGGTCACGATCGCGCTCAAGCACATCCGCGAGGCGCCGCCGCCGCTGCCCCAGGACATCCCGCAGTCGGTGCGCACGCTCGTCGACATCGCCCTGTCGAAGGACCCGGCGCGGCGCTACCCCAACGCGCGCGCGATGAGCGAGGCCGCCAGGGCGATCGCCAGCGGGCATACCCCGGCCGCCCTGCCGGAGCCGCCCGCCAGCGCGCCCGCCACGGGGGCCACGATGGCGCCTCCGCCGGAGGCGTACCAGCAGGCCGGCCAGTCCTACCAGCAGCGCGACACCGACCCCTACCAGACCGGCGCCCGGATGGCCCACGAGGACACCGCGCTGTCCGAGCGGCGCGGCGGGAGCAGGCGTGCGGCGAAGGCGCCGCGCAGGACCGGGCTGGTCGCCGGCATCGCGGCGGCCGTCGTGCTCGGCGCCGGCGCCGGCGCGGTCGCGCTGAGCGGCATCGCCACCACTCCGGCCGAGCCGACGCAGTCCATCTCCGCCGCCGCCAACGCGGGCGACGGCAAGGAGGGCAAGCCCAAGACCAGCAAGCCCGCGAAGCCGACGACCAAGGAACCCGAGGTCACCGAGGAGCCTCAGCCCGAGCCGACCCGGGAGCAGACGGTCAACCGGCCGCACACCCCCAGGCCCTCGGTCACGAAGACCACCCCGGAGCCCACGAAGACGCCCACCACCACGCCGTCCAGCAGCCCCACGCCGTCGAAGACGCCCACCAGCACCCCGACGGACAAGAAGGTGCCGGTGCCCAACGTGGTCGGCAAGCGTTTCCTCGAAGGTCAGGGCATCATCGAGGCGGCCGGGCTCTTGCCCCGCACCGACGACCGCACCACCACCACCGACGGGCGGCGCTGCGGGCGGATCAAGCAGACCACTCCGGGCCCGGGCAAGAGGGTGGAGAAGGGCACGGAGGTCGTGCTCGTCATCGTCGACAGCGCCTGCCCCGAGGACGAGCCGCCGCCCAGCCCCACGCCGACCCCCACGCCCTCCAAGAACCAGTGACGGCTCAGACCCCCGTCGTGTTGCGGGGGTAGGCGACCTGCGGGTCCGTCGCGATGTTCACCATGTACGGGAGCCCCGAGTCGAACGCCCTTCGCAGCGCAGGCCCGATCTCCGACGGCTTGGTCACCAGCTCGCCGCCGCCGCCCAGCGCGGTCACCACCTGGTCGTAGCGGCACTGCGGCTGCAGCTCGGCCGCCACGTCGTAGCCGTACAGCAGCTGCATGGGGTGCTTCTCCAGGCCCCACATGCCGTTGTTGCCGCAGATCATGACGACGGGCAGTCTGTGGCGGACGAGGGTGTCGACGTCCATCAGCGAGAAGCCAGCGGCGCCGTCGCCGAGCAGCAGCACGACCTGTGAGGACGGCCTGGCCAGGCGGGCGGCGATGGAGTAGCCGAGGCCGGTGCCGAGACAGCCGTACGGGCCGGGGTCGAGCCAGTTGCCCGGCTGCTTCGGCTCGACGTACTTGCCCGCGTACGAGACGAAGTCGCCGCCGTCGCCGATCACCACGGCGTCGTCGTCGAGGACCTTGGCCAGCTCGCCGTAGATGCGCATGGGATGGATCGGGTCGGAGCCGGCGGCCAGCAGCTCGGCGTCGCTGGCGATGGCGGCCGCGGCCGTGTCGGACAGCTTCGTCACCCACGAGGCGTACGCGTCGGGCTTGACCCCGGCCTCCGCGCACGCCGTGCCGAGGCTCCAGAACACCACCGACAGGTCACCGGCGGCGGAGGCGGCCGGCTGCATGTGGGTGGTCAGCTGCGAGGGCGCGTCGGCGATGTGCACCACCCTGGCCAGCGGCGCACCGTCCTTGCCGCCGAACCAGCCGTAGCCGAGCCGGAAGTCGATCGGCGTGCCCACCACGATCACCAGGTCGGCCTGCCCGAACGCCATGCCCCTCGCCCGGGTCGCCAGCAGCTCGTGGCCGGAGGGCAGGATGCCGCGGCCCTGGCCGTTGGGGATGACCGGCAGCCGCCAGGTCTCCGCGAAGTCGAGGGCGGCCTCCTCCGCGCGGTCCATCCAGACGTCGGAGCCGTACACCAGGACCGGGCGCTCCGCCTCGGCCAGCAGGCGCGCGATGCTCGCCAGGTCGTCGGGGTCGGGCTCCAGCGGGGACGGCGTCTGCGTGTGCACCTCGTGCACCGGGGAGGGCGAGAACAGGTGGTCCATGTAGAAGTCGAGGAAGACCGGCCCGCGATGCGGCGCCACCGCCGTACGGAAGGCGACCTCGACGTCCTGCCCGACCGAGTCGGCGGCGCTCGCCGTGAACGCCAGCTTCGTGATCGGGTCGAGCAGCGGCGGATGGTCCATCTCCTGGAGCGCGCCGCTGCCCCAGCGCGACTGGGGCGCCCGGCCGCCGAGCACCACCACCGGTGAGCCGTTGAAGTGGGCCGTCGCCACGCCGCTCACCCCGTTGGTGATGCCGGGGCCCGCCGTCAGCACGGCCAGACCGGGGCTCCTGGTCAGCCGGGCGGTCGCCTCCGCGGCGAAGACCGCGCTCTGCTCGTGGCGTACGTCGAGGATGCGCATGCCCTCGTGCACCGCGCCGTCGTAGAGGGGGAAGACGTGCCCCCCCGACAGGGTGAACATCGTCTCGACGCCATAGGCCTTGGACACGGCGACGGCGGCGTCACCGGCGTGCTTCGCAGACTCCATGCCGGGAACTTACCAACCAGTCACCCGAGTAAACAGGTCTCGACCGACGCGTTGATCGGTCATTGGCAACAGATCGTGACCAAGCCGTCCTCGGTGGTCGCGACGATCGTCTTGGGGGAGCCGGGGGCCTGCCGGACGTCGACCGTGGTGTTGGTGCCGGTCGCGGTGACGTCGTAGGTGCCGTCGCGGCCCGCCTGCGGCGGCACGTTCACCATCACGTCGCCGGTGGTGCGGACGACGGCCTTGACCTGCGACGGCGCTCCCGCGAAGCGCAGGTCGACGTCGCCGGTGCCGACCTCGACGTCGGCCCGCTGCCCGCCGAGGTCGTCGGCGTCCACGCTGCCCGTGCCCGTGCGCGCCCACAGGTCGCCCGCGACCGCGTGCACGTCGAGGTCACCCGACACCGAGGTCAGGCGTACGTCGCCGAACAGCTCGGAAACCCCCAGACCCCCGCCCCTGGTGCTCGCGTCGAGGTTCGTCTCCGGCGGCACGAACAACGTGTAGTCGGCGTGGCAGAACGGCCCGTCGGGCTGGTCGCCTCCGGGGCAGACCGCGTCGAGCAGGAGCGTGCGGGAGCCGTCGTCCCACTCCTCCGTCACCGTCGGGCGGTCCCTGGTCCAGCGCAGCGAGCGCTCGAGCAGCAGCTCGCCCGCCTTGCCCGGCAGGACGTACAGGCCGACCCTGCCCTTGCCGGTCTTCACCCGCAGGCTCTCGCCCTCGAACGGGATGGAGCGCATCGTGACCTCCGTCGGCGTGCGCGCCCGCGCGAACCCCCGCCAGAGCACGACCGTCGAGATCGTCAGCGCGATCACCGTGGCCGCCGCGCCCGCCATCAGCCAGACCGGTCTCACGGCAGGCTCCTGATCTTCAGGAACTGCAGCACCGCCAGCACCCGCCGGTGGTCGCCCTCGGCCGGTGACAGGTCGAGCTTGGTGAAGATGTTGCCGATGTGCTTGCCCACCGCGCCCTCGCTGAGCACCAGAGCCTGCCCGATGCCGGCGTTGGAGCGGCCCTCCGCCATCAGCTGGAGCACCTCGTGCTCGCGCGGCGTCAGGCGCTCAAGCGGGTCGTTGTTGCCGCGCAGCAGCAGCTGGGAGACCACCTCGGGGTCGAGCGCGGTGCCGCCCTGCCCCACCCTGCGCAGCGCGTCGATGAACTCCGCCACGTCGGCCACCCGGTCCTTCAGCAGGTAGCCGACCCCGCCGGTCGCGGCCGAGGCCAGCAGCTGGGCGGCGTAGCGCTCCTCGACGTACTGGGAGAGCACCAGCACCGCCAGCTTCGGCTGCTGGCGGCGCAGCACCAGCGCGGCGCGCAGGCCCTCGTCGGTGTGCGTGGGCGGCATGCGCACGTCGGTGATGACCAGCTCGGGCCGATGCTCCTCGACCGCGCGCAGTAACCCCTCGGCCTCGTCAACGGCCGCCACCACCTGCATGCCGGCCGCGTCGAGCAGCCGGATCAGCCCCTCGCGCAGCAGCACGGAATCCTCTGCGAGCACTACTCGCACGGCAACTCCACCTCGATCGTCGTCGGTCCCCCGAGCGGGCTGGACAGCCGCAGGGTGCCGTCCACGGAGTCGACCCGCTGGGCCAGGCCGCGCAGCCCGGTGCCGCCGTCCATCCTCGCACCGCCGCAGCCGTCGTCCCACACGAGCAGATGCAGGCGGTCTCGCTCCCGCCGCACGCTCACCTCGGCCTTGGTGGCCGCCGCGTGCTTGGCGATGTTCGTCAGCGCCTCAGAGACGATGAAGAACGCCACCGCCTCGATCGTCGGCGTGGTCCGCCGCTCGATGTCCACGCGCAGCTTCACCGGGAACGGCGCGCGGGCCGCCACGCCCGACAGCGCCGCGTCCAGGCCCTGGTCGTTGAGCACCGCCGGATGCAGGCCGCGGACGAAGTCGCGCAGCTCCTTGAGCGCCTGCTTGGCCTCCTCGTGGGCCTGCTCGATGGCCTCGCGCGCCGGGTCGGGCAGGTCGGTCAGCGTCGCCCTGGCCAGGCCCAGGTTCATCGCCAGTGACACCAGCCGCTGCTGGGCGCCGTCGTGCAGGTCGCGCTCGATCCTGCGGCGCTCGGCGTCGGCCGCGTCGATCACGCCGGCCCGGCTCTCGGTCAGCGTCTCGATGCGCTGGCCCAGCTCGCTGCGGCTCGGGCCGAGCAGCGTACGCGCCACCGACAGGTCCAGCACCGCCATGCCGCGCGCCAGCAGCGGCGCGAGCAGCGCCAGGCTCAGGCCCACGAGCATGTAGACGAACACGACCTTGCCGTCCCTGAGGCCGAACTCGAACTCCAGCGGCGGCGGCTGTAGCTTGGGCGGCAGAAACGCCAGCAGCCCCACGACGGCGCCACCCCACGCCATCGCCACGAGGAACACGCCCACCAGGCTCACCCAGGGGGAGAGCAGGTGGTAGCAGATCTGCCGCCACGTCGCGGTGGCGCGCAGGTTCGCAGGAGAGCGTACGGGCGGGATGCGGGAGCCCAGGAACGCCTCGAACCTCGACCGCTGCACCCCCGTGAACCTCGGGACCGCCCGCACCAGCAGCGGCGGCGCCACGGCCAGGGCCAGCGTGAGCGCGCCGAGCAGCATGGCCACGGGCAGGCCCACCATCACGTGCGCCGTGTCCAGCCAGGCACGCGCCGACCAGGGACGGGGGACTTTCATGTCCTCAACGGTAATGATCGGTGGCGGGGCCGTGAAATGGGCCTGGTGTGCCGGTGGATGGTAGGGCTAACCCCACCCTTCAGGCGGTCTGGCGGAAGCGGGCCGGGTCGAAGGCGCCGCCCAGCGCGGCACTGAGGCCACGCCTGGCCACGTCCAGGAACGTCTCAGGCCCGGACAACGCACCGGCCCCGTCGGGCAGCGCGCCGGCCAGGGGGCGCGCCGCCAGCATCTCCAGGTCGGCGACGGCGGAGCGCTCCACGAGCCCGGGCGCGGCGGGCCACCGCCCGATGACGACCCCCGCGAGGTCGAGCCCCCGATGCGCGAGCGCCTCCAGGGTGAGCGCGGTGTCGTTCACCGCGCCGGCGCCGGGGCTCACCACCACGAGCACCTGGGCCCGCAACGTCCGCGCGAGGTCGGCCACGGTGGCGCCGTCCTCGTCGTAGCGATCGAGCAGCCCGCCCGTCCCCTCCACGAGCACCAGCCGGTTGCTCTCCGACAGCTCCCGCACGAGGGTGGCCGCCGCCGTCATGGACACGGGCGGCAGCCCGGCGGCCCGAGCGGCCGCGGCGGGCGGCAGCGCGTCGGGGAACCGCCCCAGCTCGAACGTCGTCCTGACCCCGGAGAGCCGCATCACCCGATCGACGTCACCGTCGTCCCCGGCGCCGGCGCCGGTCTGCGCCGCCTTGACCACGGCCACCTCGGCCTTCCGAGCGACCGCCAGCGCGGCCACCGCCGCCGTCACCACGCTCTTCCCCACACCGCTGCCGGTACCCGCGACGACGAGAACGCTCATGCCACAAGCGTAGGGAAAGGGCGGTCAGGGGCGGCGCAGGCGGGTGACGAACTTGTAGCGGTCGCCGCGGTAGAGGCTCTGGGCCCACTCCACCGGGTTGCCGTCGGCGTCGAAGGCGTGCCGGGTGAGCAGGAGCATGGGGAGGCCGACGTCCACCCCCAGGGCCTTGGCGTCGTAGGGGGTGGCGAGGACGGTCTCGATGATCTCCTCGGCGTCCGTCAGGCGCACGTTGTAGGCGTTGTGCAGCGTCTCGTACAGGGAGGCGTGCACCTCGAGCTCGCGGCGCAGGCGGGGGAAGCGGCGGGCGGACAGGTGGGTGGTGTCGATGGAGACGGGCTCGCCGTTGGCCAGGCGGAGGCGGTGGATGCGCAGGACGCGGCCGCCGGGGTTGATGGCCAGGCGGCGGGCCAGGGCCTCGTCGGCGGTGATGTAGCCGATCTCGAGGATCTTGGTGTCGGGTTCGAGCCCGGCGGTGCGCAGGTCCCCGATGTACGAGGTGAGCTGCAGCACCTGGGCCACCTTGGGCTGCGCGACGAAGGTGCCCTTGCCCTGGATGCGCAGCAGCCGCCCCTCGACGACCAGCTCGGTCAGGGCCTGGCGTACGGTGGTGCGCGAGGTCTCGAACCGGACCGCGAGCGTGCGTTCCGGCGGGAGCGCGGTGCCGGGGGAGAGGGTCTTGGTGAGTTCGAGCAGGGCCCGTTTCACGTCGTAGTACTTCGGCACGCGGGGGCTGTCGTCGCTCACGCTCTCACCTTCACTTCTGCCACGGCGGTGAGGGCGTGTCTGGTCACCGCGAGATCATCGGAACTCACTTCGGCCCGAGTGGTCAACCGCGGGCCGCGGCGGCCGACCGGCGCCGGGCGCGTGCGGGTGTGGGCACGCGCGGATCCGGGCAGCTCAGGTTGATGGTGAAGGATATCCACAGCAGTGTGCGCGATCGCAACCGAGACGGGCGCGCGCGCCGTGTCGCGCCGGTGCCGGGAGGACGTCGCGCTCGTGTGGATCACCTCCGGCTCGTCGCGGAGCGGCTCGTTCTCGGCGGCTCGCGGCTTCGGCGGTATGACGCTTCTCACAGTATGAGATTTCGTGACAAGTTCAGCTATGTGGGCGGTGCCGTCACCCTTGTCGTCAAACATGCCCGCCTGCCCGGGGGTCGGTTTGGTTGTTGCGGGGGAAAGCACGCATGATGCACTCGTGCCGACTCTCAGCGACCTCGTAGCCCGCCACACCGCGCTCGACGAAGCGGATCTCGACTGGCTGCACTCGCTGGTCTCCGACTGGCAGCTGCTGGCCGACCTGTCGTTCGCCGACCTCGTGCTGTGGGCGCCGCTGCTGGGAGAGAACGGCTGGATCGCCATCGCCCAGATGCGCCCCACGACGGGCCCGACGGTCTACCACGACGACATCGTCGGCACGGTCGCGGCCAAGGGCGAGCGCCAGCTCATCGACACCGCATGGAACGAGCGGCGCATCTGCCGCGAGGGCGACCCCGACTGGTCCACGGGCGTGCCGGTCAGGGAGGAGACCATCCCCGTACGCCGGGCGGTCGAGGACGGCGAGGCCCGCTTCCTCGCGGTCATCCAGCGCTCGACGAACCTCTCCTCGGCCCGCACCCCCTCCCGGCTGGAGCTGACCTACCTGCAGAGCGCCTCCGACCTGGCGCAGATGGTGGCGGAAGGGCGCTTCCCCTTCTCGGGCGACGAGCCGATCCTGGTCCGCTCGCCGCGCGTGGGCGACGGCCTGCTCAGGCTCGACAGGGCCGGACGCGTCACGTACGCCTCCCCCAACGCGCTGTCGGCCTACCGCAGGCTCGGCCTGCACGCCGACCTCGTGGGCGCCGAGCTGGGCCGGGTCACCGCCCAGCTGTGCTACTCCGACGAGCCCATCAACGAAGACCTCATGATCGTGGCCAGCGGGCGCGCGGCCAAGGAGACGGAGGTCGAGTCGGGCGGCACGATCGTGCAGCTGCGCGCCATCCCGCTGATCGTCGGCGGCGGCCGCATCGGCGCGCTCGTCCTCATCAGGGACGTCACCGAGCTGCGCAGGCGCGAGCGCGAGCTGATGACGAAGGACGCCACCATCCGCGAGATCCACCACCGGGTCAAGAACAACCTGCAGACCGTGGCCGCGCTGCTGCGCCTGCAGGCCAGGCGGCTTCAGGTGCCGGAGGGCCGCGAGGCGCTGGAGGAGGCCGTACGCCGGGTCGGCTCGATCGCGATCGTGCACGAGACGCTCTCGCACGCGCCGGAGGAGTTCGTCGACTTCGACGAGATCGCCGACAGGGTGATCGCCATGGCGGGCGAGGTCTCGTCCCCCGAGGTGGCGGTCACGCCGCGGCGGGTGGGGGAGTTCGGCGTGCTGCCGTCGCTGATCGCCACCCCGCTGGCGATGGCGCTGACCGAGCTGTTGCAGAACGCGTTGCAGCATGGGCGGCCCAAGCGGCTGGAGGTGATGGTCGAGTCCGCGCACGAGCGGCTCAACGTGACCGTCTGGGACGACGGCCGCGGGCTGCCCGACGGCTTCGATCTCGACAGTTCCACCAGCCTGGGGTTGCAGATCGTGCGCACGCTGGTGGAAGGGGAGCTGTCCGGGCGGCTCACCGTCGAGCCGCGCCTGGAAGGCGGCACGGAGGTCGTTCTGTCGATCCCGCTTCCGCCCTGCTGACAGCGCCGTCGTATGGTGGGGAGACTATGAAGGTCTTCAGGCGGTGGCGCGGGCACGGGCGCGGGCGGTGCGGCGCTTGAGCGCGCGACGCTCGTCCTCGCTCAGGCCGCCCCAGACGCCGGCGTCCTGGCCGGACTCGAGAGCCCACTTCAGGCAGGCGTCGACGGCCGGGCAGGAACGACAGACCTGCTTGGCCTCTTCGATCTGCATGAGTGCCGGGCCGGTGTTGCCGATCGGGAAGAACAGCTCGGGGTCCACGTCACGGCAGGCAGCTCGGTGGCGCCAGTCCATGCGTCCACTCCTTAGTAGATGGAGCCTTCGGTCGGGCTCCGTGCGGCTACTTTGTGAAGAGTTTCACTAACTCGCGCGAACAATGACCCGGATCCTGTGAGGACCGGGGTTGCCCGCCGCCCGCCGAGGACCCTGGGGTTGTTAAAGGTCCTACGTTCGGACGTCATGGTTGAGCCTGTCAGCCACGCAGAGTGCACGCAAGGGGGTTGGCGGTAAGTTTTGGCGGTTATGGATGTCGGATGCGTCACACAATGACCGAATGTAACCGGCTAGACCAGAACTTGTAACGCGTTCGGTGTAGACCGGAACGTCACCCTCTCGCGTTCGCCCAGGTAGTCACCGTCCAGCTGGAAGGCCACGGGACGCTCGGCGGTGAGCGTGAACTCGGCCTCGTCGTGGAGCTGGACGAGGTTCCGGCCGGACGGGAGGGCCTCACTCTCCGTGAGGATGTGCCTGATCACCGGCGCGAGTGTGATAGGGCTCATCCTGCGCAGGCCGAGGAGGTCCAGGCCGGTCTCGAAGCTCGCCCACGGGGTGGGGCGCACGGGGCGGCTGCCGACGTACGTCCAGGGCGAGGTGTTGGAGATGATCGCCATGAACACCCCGCCGGCCGCCGGGATGCCGGGACCGGTCACCGTCATCGCGGGATGCCGCTTGTCCGTGGCCAGATAGTGCCTCAGAGCCGTGTTCACATACCGTGTGGGGGTTGCTTTACGGCCGGTGCCCCTCAGGCCCTCCACGGCCCGTACAACCTCGGCGTCGTACCCCATGCCGGAGCAGAACGTGAAGTAGCGGCTCTGGCCCTCCCACAGGGCCTGCCCCAAACCCACGGTCCTGCGCCGGTCCTCCCTGAGCGCCTCCAGCACCTGGCCCGTCGACTCCACCGGGTCGTTGGGCAGGCCGAGCGCGCGGGCGAAGACGTTGGCGCTGCCGCCGGGGATGACGATCAGCCCAGGCCGTCCGGTGCTGGGGTCGTCGAGCGGCGGCGCCTCGCCGCCGTTGACGGGATTGAGCAGGCCGTTGACGGTCTCGTTGATCGTGCCGTCGCCGCCCAGCACGGCCACCACGTCGTAGCCCTTGGCGCGGGCGGTGGCCGCCAGTGACGCCGCGTGACCCCGGTAGCGGGTCTCTTCGACGGCGAGCTCCACGGCCGCCCCGAGCGCGCGGATGAGCACGTCGCGCGTACGGGCGTTCGTGGTCGTGGCCTTGGGGTTGACCAGCAGCATGGCGCGCATGTCGCCAGCGTATCCGGTGGAGCTTGTCCGGCTTATCCGCCGAACGTCCTGTTTCCCGCGCCGCGCGCCCCGGGAGGTAGGGTACGGACCGTGAACGGTCGCCCGCTTACCCTCCTCATCGCCGCCGCGGTCGTCGCCGTCGAGGGCCTCGTGGCGCTCGGGCTCGGCGTCTTCGTCGCCGTGGAGACCCTGACAGGCAGGCCAGACGACATGACCACCGCCGTGGCGGAGGCGGTCTTCGGGTTGCTGGTGGGTGCCGGGCTGCTCTGGGTGGCCTGGGGCGGGCTGTTCCAGATGGAGCGGTGGGGGAGGTCGCCCGCGGTGCTGACCCAGATCTTCATGCTGCCGATCTCCGTCACGCTGATCCAGTCGGACCAGCCGCAGCTCGGCATCCCGCTGATCGTGGTGGCCCTGGCCGGGCTGGTGACGCTGCTCGCTCCTCCCACCACCCACGCGCTCTACGGCGACGGTTAGCCGCGTTTTCCGCACGTCGCGCCGGGCGGGTGCGGAAAACCCGGTCAGTCGTCGGCCGTCAGGCCCTCGCGCAGCTGGGCCAGGGTGCGGGCCAGCAGGCGCGAGACGTGCATCTGGGAGATGCCCAGCTCGGTGGCGATCTGTGACTGCGTCATGTTGCCGAAGAAGCGCAGCAGCAGGATGCGCTTCTCGCGCGGCGGCAGCCGCTCCAGCAACGGCTTGAGCGACTCGCGGTATTCGACGCCCTCGAGCGACTCGTCCACGATGCCGAGCGAGTCGGAGACCGCGGGCGCGTCGTCGTCGCCCGAGTCGGGCGCGTCGAGCGAGACCGTGGAGTAGGCGTTGGCCGACTCGAGCCCCTCCAGCACCTCCTCCTCGGTCATCTTGAGGTAGGTGGCCAGCTCGGCCACCGTCGGGGCACGCCCCTCGCGCTGCGACAGGTCGCTGATCGCCTTGGTCAGCGAGAGCTTGAGCTCCTGCAGCCGGCGCGGCACGCGAACCGCCCAGCCCTTGTCACGGAAGTGCCGCTTGATCTCACCGACGATGGTGGGCGTGGCGTAGGTGGAGAACTCCACGCCGCGGTTGAGGTCGAACCGGTCGATGGACTTGATCAGACCGATGGTGGCGACCTGGGTGAGGTCGTCGAGCCACTCGCCCCTGTTGCGGAAGCGGCGCGCCAGGTATTCGACCAGGGGAAGGTGGAGCTCGACCAGCTCGTCCCTGATGCGCTGGCGGCGCGGCTCCTCGGGGCCCAGCTCGGCCAGCTCGGCGAAGAGCATGCGGGCACGCACCCGGTCGGGCACGGCGTGTTCGCTGGTGGCCATGGCTCCAGTCCTTTCCGTCACGCCGGCCCCGCCGCATTCTGGGCAGCGCCTCGGCGCTTACGCAGGACGATCGCCATACGGTCGGGGGAGCCGGTCACCGCGTCGACGTCGTCGGCCAGGGCGGTCAGGACCATCCAGGCGAAGTCATCGCGTTTGGGCGCGGAGTTGCCGACGGTGGTCACCTCCACTCTGACCTGCATCTCCTGCCCCGTCAGCTCGAACTCGGCGGTCAGGTCGGTGCCCGGCACCGCCTCGCTGAGCAGCATGGCGCAGGCCTCGTCGACCGCGATGCGCAGGTCCTCGATCTCGTCCAGGGTGAAGTCAAGCCGCGCGGCCAGGCCGGCGGTAGCCGTACGCAGCACAGACAGGTAGGCACTCGCCGCGGGGAGCCTGATGCTCACCACGTCGCGGATGCCGGCCACGCCTTCCGCGCGCGTCTCGGTTTCCTCGGTCACGTTCCTCCTCGCGAATCCGGCGCTGACTGCAACTTACCGCCCCTGAGCGGTGCTTGGACGATTCAGACTCGCCATCAACGGAAAAGGCTCTGTGCGGCCGGGGACCGCACAGAGCCTTATGTGCCGTTTTAGGCGGCCTTGGTCTCCCAGAAGATCTTGGAGATTTCGTCGATCTTGCCCAGCAGGTCCTCGGCCTTGGCCACCTCGACGGTGCCCTTGGCGCCGGCCGCGCCGGCCAGCTTCGTGGCGTCCCAGAAGAGCTGGTGCAGCTGCGGGTACTGCTCCAGGTGCGGGGGCTTGAAGTAGTCGGTCCAGAGCACCCAGAGGTGGTGCTTGACCAGCTCGGCGCGCTCTTCCTTGATCTTGATGGCGCGGGCGCGGAAGACCGGGTCCTCGTTGGCCGCGTACTTCTCCATGATCGCCTTGACCGACTCGGCCTCGATGCGGGCCTGAGCGGGGTCGTAGACCCCACAGGGCAGGTCGCAGTGTGCGGAAGCGACATGCTTGGGTCGTAGCAGTCGTGCGAGCATCAGAAAGTCCTTCCTGGATGCTGAATCAGCTTGGTCCACTAACCGACCTTACTCGGGTCCCGACGCCTGCGGAGTAGGGGGTCACAGCCGATGAGAGTGCGTGTCGAAGGTGATTCGATGCGGCCCGCGCTGCTGCCGGGCGACTGGCTGCTGGTCCGGCGGGGCGCCGCCGTACGTCCTGGCGACCTCGTCGTCGCCCGCCTGCCCGGCGACCCCGACCGGCTGATCGTCAAACGCGCCCAATGGCACGGCGCCGACGGCTGGTGGCTGGAGAGCGACAACCAGCGGGCCAGCGGGCGCCGCGACAGCTGGGACTTCGGGCCGGTCCAGGACGTCGTGGGCCGCGTCGTGCTGCGCTACTGGCCACTGATCCGCCGCCCGCCGGCCGGCCGGGCGGCGTCGCGGCGGCGGGCGCGGTAGGCGGCCACGTTGGCGCGGCTGGCGCAGCGGGCCGAGCAGTAGCGGCGCGAGCGGTTGGACGAGGTGTCGAGGAAGGCGCGGCGGCAGCGCGGCTCGTGGCAGCGCCCCAGCCGGTCCACGCCCAGCTCCGCCACGACCGCGGCCAGGCCCATCACGGCCGTCGCCGCGGGGTCGTCGGCCAGGTGCAGGTGCCAGCCGTGGCCGTCGTGGTCGGACAGCTGCGGGCGTACGGGATAGCGCTCCAGCAGGGCGTTGAGCCGCGACGCCACCGCGCGCTCGTCACCGGCGGCGTCGAACACGGCGGCCAGCTCGTCGCGCAGCCCGCGCAGCTCGGCCGGCGGCGCGAGGTCGTTGGCCAGCCGGACCGCCCACTCCGCGTAAGAGGTCAGGTCCATGCCGGTGTATTACACCAGAAGGGCGGGCGCGCCGCGCGCGTCCCGCCCTCCGGTCGGAGAGAAGCGTCAGTCCTCCGGGTGCAGCACGCGGTGCAGGAACGTCCGCGTGCGCTCCTGCTGCGGATCGCCGATCACCTGGGACGACGGCCCGTCCTCGACGACCACGCCGCCGTCCATGAACACCACCCGGTCGGCCACCTGGCGGGCGAAGCCCATCTCGTGGGTGACCACCAGCATCGTCATGCCCTCCTCCGCCAGCTTGCGCATGACGGTGAGCACGTCGCCGACCAGCTCGGGGTCGAGCGCCGACGTGGGCTCGTCGAAGAGCATCAGGTCGGGGCTCATGGCCAGCGCCCTGGCGATGGCGACCCGCTGCTGCTGGCCGCCGGAGAGCTGGGCCGGCAGGGCGTCGCACTTGGCGCCGACGCCCACCTTGTCCAGGTTCTCCCGGGCGATGACCTCGGCCTCCTTCCTGCCCCGCTTGAGCACCCGCCGCTGGGCGACCATCACGTTCTCCAGCGCGGTCATGTGCGGGAACAGGTTGAACTGCTGGAAGACCATGCCGATGCGGCGGCGTACGGCGTCGATGTCCACGTCGGGGTCGGTCACCTCGACGCCCTCCACGAACACCTTGCCCCTGGTCGGCGTCTCCAGCAGGTTCACGCAGCGCAGCAGCGTGGACTTGCCGGAGCCCGAGGGCCCGATCACGCAGACCACCTGGCCGGTGTCCACGGTCATGTCGATGCCCTTGAGCACCTCGTTCTGGCCGAAGTACTTGTGCAGGTCGCGCAGTTCGATGGCGTGCGTCATCGCGTCCTCCCCTTACGTCCCTCCAGCCGGGACGCGAGGTAGCCCAGCGGGATGGTGACGATCAGGTACGTCACGCCGGCGACCATGATGGGCGTGGCGTTGGCGAACTGGGAGGCCAGGTCGTTGCCGAACTTGGCCAGCTCGACGTACTCGCCGGAGACGCCGAGGAACAGCACCAGCGACGAGTCCTTCAGCAGGGCCACGAACTGGTTCGTCGTCGGCGGGATGACCATCCTGATCGCCTGCGGGATCACCACCGTGACCTGCGCCCTGGTGGCGGACATGCCGAGCGAGCGCGCGGCCTCCGTCTGCCCCTTGGGCACGGCCTGCAGGCCCGCGCGGAACACCTCCGCCTGGTAGGCCGCGCCCACCAGGCCGAGGCCCAGGATGCCCTGTCCGTACGTGCCGCCGGGGACGGCGAAGCCGGGCAGCGCCAGCGGCAGGAACGTGATCATCAGGAAGATCAGCAGCGCGGGCAGGCCGCGGAAGATCTCGATGTAGACGATCGCGATCCACCGGTACGGCAGCACCTGCGACAGCCGCATCAGCGCCAGCACCAGACCCAGCAGGAACGAGAACAGGAACCCGCCCACCGCGTAGATGATCGTGTTGCGCAGCGCGACCGTGAACAGGTCGGGCAGGGCCTCGCGCGCCACGTCGCCCTTCGCGAAGTTCTGGGCGAGGCTGCCCCAGTCGGCGTAGAGGACGACGCCGACCAGCGCGAGGACCAGGACGGCGTACTGGATGCCCCGGCTGATCCGCTGCTTCTTGCGGGGGCTGAGCCTGGCGCGAGCAGGCTCAGCCGTCTTGGGCTGCTCGGCCATGGATCAGCTGCCCAGCTCGCCGGGCTTCTTGCCGAACCACTTCACGTAGATCTTCTCGTAGGTGCCGTCCTGCTTGGCCTTGGCGATCTCCTCGTTGATCGTCTTGAGCAGGGTCGGGTCGGCGTTCTTCTTCAGGCCGATGCCGTACTGCTCGCCGGTGTCGAGGCTGGCGATCAGCTCGAACTTCTCGGCGACGTCGGACTTCTTCAGCCAGGTGAGCACGACGGGCAGGTCCTGGACGACGACGTCGGCCTGGCCCGCCTGCAGGGCGAGCAGTTCCTTGGCGGAGTCGGCGTACTCGGTGGGGTCGAAGCCCTGCTTCTTGACGTAGTCGAGGCCGGTGGTGCTGGCCTGCGCGCCCAGCTTGAGACCCTTGGCCTTGACGTCCTCGAGCGACTTGGCGCCGGTGCCCTTCTTGGCCAGCAGCGCCTGCGTGGCGTCGAAGTAGGGCTCGGAGAAGTCGATGTTCTGCTGCCGCTCGGGGGTGATGGTCATGCCGGCGGCGGCGACGTCGCACTTGCCCGCGGCCATCGCGGCGCCGCTCTTGATGACGGCGAAGTCGATGTCGACGATGTTCTGCTCGACGCCGAGCTTCTTCGCGGCCAGGTCGACGATGTCCACGTCGAAGCCGACGACCTTGCCGCTGTCGTCCTTGAACTGGAACGGCTCGTACGGGATGTTCGTGCAGACGGTGAGCTTGCCGGGCTGCACCAGCTTGACGCCGGCGGCCGCGCCGGTGGCGCTCGCGCTGGTGGTGCCGGAGCTCGAGCCGCTCTCGCCGCCGCACGCGGACAGCGCGAGGGCGGCGGTCAGGGCGAGCGCGCCGGCGGCGTAGCCGCGGCGGCCCTTGGGGCTGAGGGCCATGTACGGCCTCCTCGAGAAGTGAAATGCCATGACGTGCGTTTTGTGCAGTTTAAATGGGGTTTTGTGCGTATCTGTCATCGGACGTTTAACGATGCGTCAACGGAACGGCGTCAGAGCCGACACCAGGCCGGATGCGGACGGCCGCAAGGCCCTGTGAGCGCGGCGACTCCGCAGGAACGACTCAGCGGGAACGACATCGATCACCGTCTCACGATGTGGCACTATGGGGACACGGGTGACCCCCGAACCCCCTCAACGAGACGATCGGCGAGGGGACTCTGGCAGCTACCGAAGCCAGCCCGCTCGCGCTCGTACGCCGAAGGTTTCTCCGCTACCAATCACTACAGGGGTCGCTGTGGCTGCCACGCCCGCTTCTGATTCCACCGCACTCGACGCCGATCCTGCCTTCGCCCTGCATCGCGGCGGCAAGATCGAGATCCGCTCCACCGTGCCCGTCCGCGACGCGGACGACCTGTCACTCGCCTACACGCCGGGCGTCGCCAGGGTCTGCTCCGGCATCGCCGACGATCCCGCGCTCGCCGCCGACTACACATGGGTCTCCCGCGTGGTCGCGGTGATCTCCGACGGCACCGCCGTGCTCGGGCTCGGCGACATCGGCCCGTCGGCCGCCATGCCGGTCATGGAGGGCAAGGCGCTGCTGTTCAAGGAGTTCGCGAACGTCGACGCCGTTCCGCTCTGCCTCGACTGCACCGACGTCGACGCGCTGGTCGAGACCGTCACCAGGCTCGCGCCCTCGTTCGGCGGCATCAACCTCGAGGACATCAGCGCCCCCCGCTGCTTCGAGGTCGAGCAGCGGCTGCGCGACGCGCTCGACATCCCCGTCTTCCACGACGACCAGCACGGCACCGCCATCGTCGTGCTGGCCGCGCTGAAGAACGCCGCCCGCCTGACCGGCCGCACGCTCGGCGACCTGCGCGCCGTCGTGGCCGGAGCCGGCGCGTCCGGCGTCGCCGTCACCCGCATCCTGCTGGAGGCGGGCATCGGCGACATCGCGGTCTCCGACTCCAAGGGCCTCATCTACGACGGCCGCGACGGGCTCAACCCGGTCAAGCAGGCGCTCGCCCGCGACACCAACAAGGCGGGGCACACCGGCTCGACGGAGGAGGCGCTGGCGGGCGCCGACGTGTTCGTGGGGCTGTCGGGCTCGACGGTCTCCGAGGCGGCCATCGCGTCCATGGCGCCGGGGTCCATCGTCTTCGCGCTGTCCAACCCGACGCCCGAGGTGCACCCCGACGTGGCCGCCAGGCACGCCACGGTGGTCGCCACCGGCCGCTCCGACTTCCCCAACCAGATCAACAACGTGCTCGCCTTCCCCGGCGTCTTCCGGGGCGCGCTCGACGTGCGGGCCGGGTCGATCACCGAGAACATGAAGGTGGCCGCCGCCGACGCGCTGGCCGGCGTCGTGGGCGACGACCTGTCGGCGACGTACGTCATCCCGAGTCCCTTCGACGAGCGGGTGGCGCCGGCCGTCATCGCCGCGGTGGCCGCGCAGGCCAGGGCCGACGGCGTCGCACGCCTCTGACCTCCGCTTAGGGGCGGGTGCGGGCCTTTCGGCCCGCGCCCGCCCCTTTTGCGCTCCTCGACGCGCTGATTACCCGACCGTTTCCCGGGTAGGTGAAGTCGCCGTCCAGGAGCGGGCCGCCGGTACGACCTGGCGCGACACCGGCGGTGGGGTGGGTTGGAGTTGGGGTGACCTTTGGGAACCGTCATAAATCCTTTACCCAAGGTGCTATAACAGTAGCTCTCTGTAAGGATGTGGGCGCCGACTCCTGTGACGAGGAGAGCGATGGAACGCGAGCCGAACCGACTGCTGCAGCAGCTCATCGCAGAGGCGGGCTTCTCCCACAAGGGACTGGCCAGGCGCCTCAACGATCTCGGAGCAGCCCGTGGCACCCCGGGCCTCAAGTACGACCACAGCTCCGTGCTGCGCTGGATCGGCGGTCAACGGCCGCGCGACCCGGTTCCCAGCCTGCTCAGCGAGATCTTCGCGCTGCGGCTGGGCAGGCCGGTCACCTCTGAGGACCTCGGCATGCCGGCCACCATCACACCCCTCGATCTCGGGCAGGAGTTCACGCACACGTGGCAGGAGGGGGTCGCGACCGTGACGGCACTGTGGCGGGCCGATGTAGAGAGACGGAGGTTCCTGATCGACTCGACGTTCGCGATAGGAGCCGGCTCCGTTGGAGCCGTACGCTGGCTGACGTCCCCGCAGGAGGGACGCATGAGCGGCATGGGGGCGCGGCGGATAGGCCGCGCCGACATCGCCGCGATCCACGAGGTCACCCGTTCGTTCAGTGAGCTCGACAACCGGTTCGGCAGCGGCAGGGTCCGCTCGTCCGTGATCAAATACCTCGACACCGCCGTCTCCCCGTTGCTCAAGGACGGCGCCTACGACGAGGCCACCGGCCGCAAGCTGGCCTCCGCAGCCGCGGAGCTGACCAGGCTGGCCGGCTGGATGGCCTACGACATGGAGCAGCACGGTCTCGCCCAGCGCTACCTCATCCAGGCCCTGCGCCTGGCCAGGGGCGCCGACGACCAGACTCTGGGCGGCGAGATCCTGGCCGGGATGGCTCACCAGGCCATCTACATGGGCCAGCCGGCACACGCGCTCGACCTCGCCAGGGCCTCCCAGCTGGCGGCGCGCAAGGCCGGCGTGCAGACACTCCTCGCCTCCGCCCACGTCCTCGAGGGGCACGCGCACGCCGGGCTGGGCGACTCCCGGTCCTGCGGCGCCTCGCTCAACGAGGCGGAGCGCGCCTTCGAGGCCCGCAGGCCCGCCGACGAGCCCACCTGGCTCGGCTACTTCGACGAGGCCTATCTGTCCGCCAAGTTCGCCCACTGCTTCCGTGACCTCGGTGAGGGCGAGCGGGCCGTCCGCCAGGCGCGGCGGTCCCTCGACATGGACGGCCGTTACGTACGGGGGCGGATGTTCAACCTGTCGCTGCTGGCGGCGGGGCTGCTCCAGTGCGGCGAGCTGGAGGAGGCGTGCTCGGCCGCCGGCAGCGCGCTGGCGCTGGCGGGTGAGCTGCAGTCGGCGCGGTCCCGGTCGTACGCGGCCGACCTGCGGCGGCGGCTCGAACCGTACAAGAACGAGCGGCCGGTGATGGTGCTGCGGGAGCGCAGCCGCGAGCTCACCGCCGTATGAACCTGCCGTACGAACGCGCGAACGACCCGCACCCCGGCGAGACGGCGGGGTGCGGGCCGTCGGCGGCGGGTGCTTACGTCAGCAGCTCGCCCTTGGGGGTCACGATGGCCCCGGTGTCCTTGAAGCTGGCCTTGTTGTAGACGTCGGCGACCTCGCCGTCGAAGATGGCCGAGCTGATGTGGTCGATCCGGTTGTTGCCGTCGTTGTCGGCGAAGACGCTGGTCACGCCGTTGACGTAGCCGGTGCGCTTGCTGTTGTTGTACTTGATGAGCCAGGGGCCGCCGTCGGCGCCGCCGGTCATCGAGCACTTCAGCATCTGGTGCGTCTCGACCTTGAACGTGTTGACCTGCACGGACTTGGTGTAGGTCTTGCCGGAGCACCACTTCGGCGTCACACCGGAGTACGGCTTGTTGCCGTCGGGGTGCGGGGCGCTCGGGTAGCCGAAGGCCGTCACGCTCTGGCCCAGCGGCTGGTTCCAGGCCACGCCCTGGCCGCCGACCACGTCGCCGAGCGCGCCGAGGTCCTTGGCGATGCCGACCATCCACTGCGCCTGGTAGTACTTACGGCCGCTGTCGGGCTTGACCCACTTCTGCGTGTAGTAGTGGGTGATGGTGTAGTTGCCGAGCTTGTCCTTGCCCTTGGTGCCGAGGCCCTTGTACGCCTGGTACTGGTTGGCCGTGACCTGCTCCACGATCGGCTCGCCGAACTTGAAGCCCTGGCCCTTGCCCACGCCGGCACGGTCGTAGGTCGCCTTGCTGACCTCGACCCGCTCGAGCGCGGCGTCCGGGTGGTCAGGACCGACCAGCGACGGCGTCCCGTGACCCTGCGACCAGCACTCGCCCAGGTTGAGCTTGCACTTGACGAACTCCTGCGCGGTGATCTCGCGCGGCTTCATCCACTTGTCGCCGAGCCACTCGTCGAACTCCTTGCGGGAGACCGCCCGCTCGGGAGCCAGGGAGAAGCCGTTGTGGACCGCGACGAAGGCGAAGTCGCCGTCGTAGTCGTCGTAGGTGTCAAGGTCGTAGGCGGTGAAGGCGTACGCGCCGACGTACACGCCCCAGGGGGCCTTGCCCTGGTAGTAGCCGGGGACGAAGACCCACTTGTCGAACACGTCATCCTTGCCGTGCTCGAACACGCAGTGACCGGCGGTGGCGACGAGGTTGCGGTTCCTCGACTGGATGGAGGTGGCGGAGCACCAGCGGTACCGGCCCTGCTCGTCAAGGAAGAAGACCTTGCCGATCGTCTTGGGCAGGTTGACGTTCTTGCTGGTGGTGGCCTTGCTGGTGGTCGTCGGGCCGGTCATGCCCGGCTTGCCGTCCGGCACGGTCTTGCTCTGCGCGGAGACGAGCTTCGGGACGTCCTTGGTGTCCAGGGTGTACTGCGTCGCCTTACGGAGTGCGGCTCCGTTGGCGTCCAGCCAGAAGAAGGCGTCTCCGTACGCGTCGGCTGGCTTCGGGGTGAGGTTCTCGGAAGCCCAGCTCGGCTGGGCGGAGGCGGGTGCGGCGAGTACTGCGGCGCTGAGGCCGGCGCTTACAAGGGGGATGAGCAGGCGCTTCAACGGAGGCTCCACTGTTGTCAAAAAGGGTGTAAAGACCCTATCGACCCACCAGTCACTCTGGTAAGGGATATTCCCAAATTGGGCCGAAAAAGGCCGAAGGGCCCGGCTGGCTGCCGAGCCCTTCGGTTCCTAGCTGCTGAACAGGAACAAGTCGCTGTCCACGAAGCCGTGTCTTACTACGGGACGAGCTTGCCGGACCACGAGGCCGCAGCGGCCTTGTAGACGACGTTGGTCTCACCGTCGAAGTAAGGCGTGGTGATCGTGTCGTAGCGGTTGTTCTTGTCGGTGTCGGCGATGAGGCTGGTGACACCGTTGACGTAGCCGAGACGCTTGGCGTTGCTGTACTTGTACAGCCACGGGCCACCGTCGTAGCCGGCGGTCACGGCGCACTTGAAGGACTGCTGCTCCTCGACCTTGCGGGACGGGATCTGCAGGGCCTTGTGCGAGGTCTTGCCGTAGCACCACTTCGGCGTGACACCGGTGTAGGGCTTGTTGCCGTCGGGGTGCGCGCCCTGCGGGTAACCGAACGTCCGGACGTACTTACCGGACGGCTGGTTCCACGCGAAGCCCTGGCCACCGACGTTGTCGCCCAGACGGCCGCCGCTCTTGAGGCCGCTGACGACGGTGTAGAAGTCCTTACGGACCCAGCCCTTGTCCTCGCCCTTCTTCACCCACAGCTGGGTGAAGTAGTGCGTGATGGTGCTGTTGCCCGCGCGGTCCAGCTTGACGGTGCCGGGGAACTCCGCGTTCGGCTTGGCCGGCTTGTTGTGCCGCGGGTCCCAACCCTGACCCTTGAGGTACTCGAGGGCCTGGTTGTAGGTGACCTGCTCGACCTCGGGCTCACCGTACTTGCGGCCCTGACCCTGACCCGAGCGGGCGCGGAAGTACTCGGCGGCGGTGACCTCGTGCTTGGTCACCTCGGCGCCCGGGTAGTTGGGGCCGACGGCCTCGTCGGGGGTGCCACCCTTGAAGACGTAGACGTCCTTGTTGTGCGGGTCGAGGCGCTTGCGAGCCTCTTCCCGGCTAACCGGGACCTCCTTGACGAACTTCTCGCCGCGGTACTTCTTGAACTCGTCCCACGTAACCTTCTTGGGCTCCTTGGCGGAACCGGCGAGGGCGTCGTAGACGGTGACGAAGGCGTAGTCGCGGTCGAAGTCCTCGTACACCTCGAAGTCGTAGTGGGTGAAGGCCTGCTTACCCACGTACAGACCCCACGGAGCCTTGCCCTGGTAGTAACCGGGGACGAACACCCAGCGGGAGACGACTTCCTTGTTCGAAACCACGTCGTAGACGCAGTGCCCGGCCGTGGCGACCAGGTTGCGGTACTGCGACTGGATCGAGGTGCCGGAGCACCAGTACAGCTTGCCGTCGTGGCCCTCGAAGAACACCTTGCCGATGGTCTTCGGGAGGTTGACGTTCTGCACCTTGGCGGCGGACTTCTTCTCCTCGCCGATCGGCGCCGTGGCGCCCGGCTTGGTGTCAGAGGTATACCCGCCACCGGTCACGGTCTTCTTGACCTCGAGCGCGTCGGGGCTGAAGGCCGTGGCGCCCTTGAGCGCCGCGTTGTTCGACTTGGTCCAGAACTCGACGACTTCCTGGGCCTGGGCCGCGGTCTTCGCCAGGTCGGCGTTGGCCACGGTGTTGTCGGCCTGAGCGGTGCCGGCCAGGCCGGCAGCCAGGAGACCAGTGGCCAGAACGGCGCCACCGGCCGGGAGGAGGATGCGCTTCACGGTAACTCCTTGCGCTGTCGTGGAACGCCTCTTGCGTCCCATGCGTCAGTAAAGGGATGGCAGGAACATACAGTGTCGATCTTGAGGTCCGGTAGCCGCTTTGGAAGGAAAAGAGGCGACTCGTCGGGCGTGATCGATCTGTGATGTTTAAGAGGCGTTGGCGCAGAAGCTCGGAAGAAGGCGATCTCTCTCCCATTTGCCCTGATCAACATAAAGAAGCTGTGAGTGGGGCGTCCGGGGAGCGAGGCGTTCCGTCGGTCCGGCCGAGGCGGGCTATGTGACGCACATCACATTGGGTTGATGGCACCGTATCGGGCTCCCGTGCGTCCAAAGGGCTTCACCTTCGGGGGTGGAACGCAGAAGGGCCCGGCAGATGCCGGGCCCTTCGCGTGTAACAGGTCTACGAACGGTTCAGGACCGGTCGCTGGCCGTTACGTCAGACAACCTTGCCGGACCACGAGGCCGCAGCGGCCTTGTAGACGGTGTTGGTCTCGCCGTCGAAGTACGGCGACGAGATGTAGTCCACGCGGCCGTTGCTGTCCTGGTCGTTGAAGGTGCTGGTGACACCGTTCACGTAGCCGAGACGCTTGGCGTTGCTGTAGTTGTACAGCCACGGACCACCGTCGGCGCCCTCGGTCATGGCGCACTTGAGGGCGACGTGCTCCTCGATCTTCTTGGCAGCCGAACCGACCAGCTTCTTGGTGGTCTTGCCGTAGCACCACTTCGGAGTAATGCCGGTGTAGTTCTTGTTGCCGTCGGGGTGAGCAGCGGCCGGGTAGCCGAACACGCGGATGGCCTTGCCCGTGGGCTGGTTCCACGCGAAGCCCTGACCGCCGACGTTGTCACCGAGCCGACCCGCGTCCAGGGACTTGTGGTCGATGATGTAGAAGACGGTCTTGTAGAACTTCGTGTCCGAGCCCGGCTTGTACCACTGCTGCACGAAGAAGTGCGTGATGGTCCAGTTGCCGCGGCGGTCACGCTCGACCTTGGCCGGGTACTTGAAGGAGTTCCGACGCTGCTTGGCCTTGTAGGCGGCGGCGTCGTTGGCGGTCACGTTCTCGGTGACGGGCTCACCGAACTTGCGGCCGTTGCCCTTGCCGACACCGGCGCGGTTGTAACGACCCTCGGAGACCTCGACCTTGCCGACGGTGGCACCCGGGAAGTCGGGGCCCGTCGCCTCGGGGGCGGAGCCACGCTTGACCCAGTAGGACTCGGTCGACGTGGGGTCAACCGAACCCTTCAGGTACTCTTCCTTGCTGATCTCGACGTCCTTGGAGTCCTTCAGGCCCGTGTACTTGTCCCACTCGGCCTTGGAGACGTTCTTGCTGGACTCGGAACCGTCGACCTTGACACCGTTGTAAACGGTGACGAACGCGTAATCGCGGTCGTAGTCCTCGTAGACGTCGAAGTCGTAGTGGGTGAAGGCCTGCTTACCCACGTAGATGCCCCAAGGAGCCTTGCCCTGGTAGTAACCGGGGACGAAGACCCACTTGTCCATCACGTCAGCGTTGGCGCCGGTGTCGTAGACGCAGTGCCCGGCCGTGGCGACCAGGTTGCGGTACTGCGACTGGATCGAGGTGGCGGAGCACCACTTCTTCTCGCCCTTGCCGTTGACGAAGAACACCTTGCCGATGGTCTTCGGCATGTTGACGTTCTGCACCTTGGCGGCGGTCTTCTTCTCCTCGCCGATCGGCGCGGTGGAGCCCGGCTTGGTGTCCGTGGTGGAGCCGCCCTTGCTCTGCAGCCTGGCGACGTCGCTCTTCTCCCAGACGTTGGACTCGGTGGCGGCCTTGAGGGCGGCACCGTTGTTCTCGGCCCAGAAAGAGGCGATCGCGTTCGCGTTGGCCGCAGAGGTCGCCAGGTTGTCCTTGGCGACGTCAGACGCGGCGGAGGCCGTACCGGCGAGGCCGGCGGCCAGCAGACCGGTGGCGGCAATGACGCCACCGGCGGGGATGAGGATGCGCTTCAAGGGAACTGCTCCTTGCTCTGTCGTGGGTCGCAACTTGCGTCCCATGCGTCAGTAAAGGGATAGCAAGGAACATAGCGTGGTGATCTCCGCAGGTGAAACCCGCTTCGGAAGATCCGGTAGTCACCCTTACCGCCGTGACCTTTCCGTTATCAGTCAGAGATCTTCGCGCGGCGTGACGGGGAGATCACGTTATTGCAGGGTACGCGGGGGGTAATGCTCTTGGTACGGAAGTTTCGTTAGTGTCCCGATACTCTGTGTCATCGGGTGATCGTGACGCAGATCACAGGAACCGAATTGGAGCCTCAGCCCGTCTAAGCTCACCCGCGCTCCCAGGTGATCTTCAGCTTTGCCCTATTGACCTCTCAGGAAGCCCGTCCGCGCGGGGGTTCTGGACGCGTTCCGGGCAGGCTCCCGACAGGCTCCGGACATGCGAAGACCTCCGTGCCGTTGGCCGGCCGGAGGTCTGCTGAGGGCGCGAGGGGCCTTTCTGGGCCCGTGAAAACAAGACGAGGGCCTCGGAGACCGAGGCCCTCGCTTCCCCTGGTAGGGCTTACTTGTACAGCTCGCCGTTCGGGCCGACGATCTTGCCCGACCACACGTTCTTGGCCGCGTTGTAGACCGAGGCCGTCTCGCCGTCGAAGTACGGCGAGGTGATGTAGTCGATGCGGTCGTTGCCGTCCTGGTCGGCGAAGGTGCTGGTGACGCCGTTGACGTAACCGGTGCGCTTGCCGTTGCTGTAGTTCAGCAGCCACGGGCCGCCGTCGTAGCCCGGGGTCACCGCGCACTTGAGGCCGACGTGCTCCTCGATCTTCAGCCAGGAGGCGCCGAGCTTCTTGCCGGTGGTCTTGCCGTAGCAGTGCTTCGGCGTCACGCCGCTGTACGGCCGGTCGCCGTCGGGGTGCGGCGCGGCCGGGTAGCCGAACGTGCGGACCGGCTTGCCCGTGGGCTGGTTCCACGCGAAGCCCTGGCCGCCGACGTTGTCACCGAGCCGGCCCGCGTCCTTGACCACCAGGAGGTGGTAGCGGCCGCCCCAGGAGCGCTTGGGGCCGGTGAAGCGCTGGTAGTCGCGCTTGTTCACCGGCTTGACGCGCTGGAGGGTGATGCCGTTGTAGACGGTGACGAACGCGTAGTCGCGGTCGTAGTCCTCGTAGACGTCGAAGTCGTAGTGGGTGAAGGCCTGCTTGCCCACGTAGATGCCCCAAGGAGCCTTGCCCTGGTAGTAACCGGGGACGAAGACCCACCTGTCGAGCGTGTCCTTGTTGCTGTCGGTGTCGTACACGCAGTGGCCGGCCGTGGCGACCAGGTTGCGGTAGTTCGACTGGATCGAAGTGGCCGAGCACCAGCGGAACTTGCCGTGCGCGTCGACGAAGAAGACCTTGCCGACGGTCTTGGGCAGGTTCACGTTCTGGCCGCCGGCCGCCTTCGTGCCGCCGGTGGGGGCGGTCGTGCCGGGCCGGCCGTCAGGGGTGTAGCCGCCCTTGGAGACGACCTTCCTGACTTCCTTCGAGTCCCACGTGTACTGGGTCGCCGACCGGAGCGCGGCACCGTTGGAGGCGAGCCAGAAGGAGGCGATGGAGACCGCGGCCGAGGAGTTGCGGGCCATCGGGTCGTGGGCGACACGCGCGGCGGCCTGCGATGTCCCGGTCAGGCCGGTGGCGAGCAGACCGGTGGCCAGGACGGCGCCGCCGGCGGGCAGGAGGATTCGCTTCAACGTAACTCCAGGTTGCGCTGGCGAGGAGGCGCCTCGTGGCCCTCCTGAACTCAGCAAATGGACAGCCCGGAACCTACAGCTTTGATCCTCTTCCTGGGAATTTGCTGTAGATCATCCCCATGCTCTCCAAGCGCGCCGTGATCGTCTCGTGACAGAGAAGCTGCTGGACGTCTGAGGGTGCCGATCGGTTTCTATGATCTACGTCACATTTGCCGGGGTGGTCAGCCCGGCCGCGTGCCGGTAGACCTCCCCGGTGGTGGTGTCGAAGTAAGGGGACGACACCGCGTCATAGCCGCCCTTGGCGTCCCTGTTCCAGGTCAGGCTGTTGACGCCGTTGAGGCTGCCGAGCCGGCGCGTGTCGTCGTAGCCGATCACCCACGGGCCGCCGCTGGCGCCCGGGCTGAAGTCGCACGGCGCCAGCTCCACGCCCTTCTGCAGGTCGCGGCTGGGCGCGACGGTGAAGCGCGTCGTGCGCTCCCTGCACTTCATCAGCTTCTTGCCGTTGAACGGGGTCGAGCCGTCGGGCTGCACGCCCGCCGGGTAGCCGAAGGCGGCCGAGGTGTATGTGCCCGGCTTCTTGTTCAGCGCGATGCCGAGCCCGCCCACGTTGTCCTGGAGCCGGCCGACGTCCTGCATGACGTAGCCGCCGTCCTTGGCTGTCCAGGTGAAGCCCCGGTGCACGGTGACGAACGCGTAGTCGTAGTCGTAGTCGGCCCGGCCCGACCAGTCCTCGTGCAGGCTGATCGACGAGCCCACGTAGATGCCGTACGGCGTCTCGCCGTTGGGGCCGGGGTTGGGGACGAAGATCCAGTAGTCGGCGGGCTTGGCCTGGCGGGAGTCGTACGCGCAGTGTCCCGCCGTGGCGACGACGCTGCGATTCCTTGCCGCGACCGAGCTGGCCGAGCACCAGTACTCCTTGTCGCCGAACCGGAAGAAGACCTTGCCCATGGTGCTGGCGGCCCCGCCCTTGCGCGGCGGCACGGCGTTGACGCTCTGCGCGGCGATCGAGCGCCTGACCGCCGCCACGGGGGCGGCGGAGGCGGTGGTGGTCGCGGCGGCGTTCTCCGAGGTGCCCGGCGTCGCCGGGTTGAAGCTGTCGGCCTTCTTCAGGCGGTCGGGCTTCCAGTATTCGGCGACCCGCTGGACGTCGGCCGCGGTCTTGGCCAGCGGCGCGGCGTAGACCTTGCTCGCCGGGGCGGCATGGGCGATCCCCGTGAGTGTGGGCAGGGTCAGCGCAGGCAGCATCAGCAGCGCGCTGCTGAGGGCAGCGGCCGCGAGGTGCCTGGCTCGGGGGATCATCAAATGCCTTTCTCGGGTCGTAAGGGTGGATTTTTCCAGAAGTGTTGACTGTATTGCAGCTCGGATAGAGATTCGTTACCTGATCAAGAGTGTGCCGTGAGGTATAAGGACTCCGTCAGGCATACGTGTAAATGATCATTAACTTGCCGTGTTACCGCAGGTCGGAGGCCGGTTCAGCGTACCTGGAATTGTGCGTGGCCCGGCCGGGGCGCGGGTGCTCGGCGCGATCGCATTTGGGCATGGCCGCAGGCCCCGGAACCAGGGGAACCGGGGCCCGGGGTGCCGTTCGATCACCGCGGCATGTTGCCGGTCCAGCGGTTGGCCGCGGCCTTGTAGACCTTGTAGGTGTCGCCGTTGAAGTACGGCGAGGAGATGTGGTCGTAGCGGTCGTTGCCGTCGGTGTCCCACGCGACGCTGTTGACGCCGACGAGGTAGCCCGTGCGTGATGCGCTCTTGTAGTTGTAGAGGAGCGGGCCGCCGCTCGCGCCGGCCGTGAACGAGCACTTGACGCCGATGTGCTCCTGGAGGTTGTACTTCTTGGCCTCCGGCATCGCCTTGGTCTTGCCGTAGCACCACTTCATGGTGCGCCCGGTGAACGGCTTGTCGCCGTCGGGGTGCTCGCCCGCGGGGTAGCCGAACGAGAACACGTTCAGCTTGGTGCTCCTGTTCCAGGTGAAGCCCTGACCACCGACGTTGTCGCCGAGCCTGCCGACGTTCTTGACCGTCCACCGCCAGCGGTTGCCGGACTTCTCCCAGTTGACCTTGATGCCGTTGTAGACGTTGACGAACGCGTAGTCGTAGTCGTAGTCCTCCTTCACCACGAAGTCGTCGTGCGCGTTGAAGGTCTTGGCGGCGTAGATGCCGTAGGGGGCCTTGCCGGTCCAGGCGGTGTCGCCGTCCCAGTACGACGGGATGAAGACCCAGTTGTCGTAGAAGGTGTTCTTCTTCGTGTCGTACACGCAGTGGGCCGAGGTCGCCACGAGGTTGCGGTACTTGCCCTGCACGGAGCTGGCCGAGCAGTAACGCCAGTTCTTCGGGTTGCGGGGGTCGGTCTTCGGCAGGGTGAAGAACACCCGGCCGACGGTGTTGGGCAGGTTGACCTGCTTGCTCTTCTTGGACGTTGCGCCCTTCTCCGCGCCGATCGGCGGGACGGAGCCGGCCGGGCCGTCAGGGGTGTCGTTGCTGCCCTTGACGCCGCGGGTGGACAGGTCGAGGCCGTCGTCGTAGTCGGTGGCTCGCTTGACGCGGTCGGGGGTCCAGAACTGGACGGCCTGCTCGGCGGGGGTCGCCGCGTTCCTGGAGATGACGTCGGAGCGGGCAGTGGTGGTCGTGGCGGTGCTCGCCGTGGCGCTGCTCACCGTTCCCGCCGTCAGCCCGACGGCCATCAGGCCGGCCAGGGGGATCGCGATGCGCCTTGCTCGGGAAGACATGGAGCTCCTCTCAGCTTTCGGCGGCCCAGAGCGGGGTACGGCGCCCCGATGGGCCAGGAAAACGCTCGAAACGTTAATGAATGGCCTGACTGGGCCGCCAGAAAGCGATGAGAAAAGGCATGGGACGGTCCCGTTCCGTTATCAGAATGCATATTGCCGATCGGTATTTTCGCTGGTCGAAGCCGTGATCAATGCCTTTGGCAACAGTGGTAACGGCTATTATCACGCGCCACTCGACGTGCCGCGCTTATCAACAGAGCGATGTTCTGGTTAGCTGGGTTCATGGATCCACGCACCCCCTGTCTCATCGGCATCGCGCAGCGCACGATTCGCGAACAGCCCGGCCCGGAACCGCTCGAGCTGTGGGAGTCGGTGGCGCGCGAGGCCGCCGGCGACGCGCGGCTGCCTCTTTCGCGGCTCGGCTCGCTCCAGGTCGTCTGGACCGACTCCTGGCAGTACGACTCGCCCGTCGGCCGGCTCGCGGAGCGGCTCGGGGCCGCGCCACGCCATCGCGCGTACTCGGCCGTCGGTGGCACCGCGCCGCAGCTGCTCATCGGGGCTGCGGCGGCCGGGATCGCGGCGGGCGAGTTCGACAGCGCGCTCGTGGCCGGGGCCGAGGCGCTGGCGACGCGGCGGGCGTACCGGAAGGCGGGGGAGCACGTGCCGTGGAGCCATCCGGCCGACCCCAAGCCGCCGTACGGGTGGGAGCGCCCGCCGCACCCGTCGGCGCTGGCGCACGGGCTGTTCCTGCCCGTGCACACCTACCCGATCATGGAGACCGCCCGGCGGGCGCTCCTCGGGGTGACGATCGAGGAGGAGATGCGCGAGCGGGCCCTGATGATGGCGCCGATGACCGAGGTGGCCGCCGCCAACCCCTATGCGTGGCGGCGGACCGTGCGCACCGCCGGCGAGCTCGCCGCCGACCGGCGGTACGTCGGCTGGCCGTACACGCGCTCCACGGTGGCCGTGCTGGAGGTCGACCAGGCGGCGGCCGTCGTGCTCGCCGGCACCGCGCTCGCCGACCGGCTGGGGGTGCCCGCCGAGCAGCGGGTGTACCTGCGGGGGTGGGCGTACGCGGAGGACACCTGGGAGGTGGCCGCGCGGCCCTCGCTGGGCTCGTCGCCCGCCGCCGGCGCCGCCGCCCGCGCCGCCTTCGACCGCGCCGGGCTCGGGCTCGGCGACATGGACGCGCTCGACGTCTACAGCTGCTTCGCGGTCGCGCTCCGGCAGGCGTGTGACGCGTTCGGGCTCGACCCCTTTGATCGGCGGGGGCTCACCGTCACGGGCGGGCTGCCGTACGCGGGCGGACCCGCCAGCGACTACGTGCTGCACTCGACGGCCACCATGGCCGGGCTGCTGCGTGCCCAGTCGGGGCACGGGCTGGTGACCGGGGTCGGGATGCACCTGACCAAGCACAGCTGCGCGGTGTGGTCGAGCGAGCCCGGCGGGCGGGCGGGTGACCCCGCGCCCGTCCACGTCGGCAAGGAGGTGCCCCTGGTTTCCGCCTGCTCGGGGACCGGGACGGTGGCCGGGTACACGGTGGCGCACGGGCGGGACGGGGGCTTCGAGAAGGGGTTCGTCGTGGTGGAGGTGCCGGGCTCCGGGCGGGCTTATGCGGTGGTCGTGGAGGAGGAGCTGCTGGCCGAGGCCGAGTCGCGGGAGCTGGTCGGGAAGGAGGTGCGGGTGGTCACGGACGGCAAGGTCAATGTGGCTTCGTGGTGACGTGAAGTGAGCGCAAAGTTGTGACGATGCGACTACTATCTGTTCTTGACATTTTTATGTCACTGGCTCACGCTGGAGCCATGCGGAGGACAACAGTGCGCATCGACGAAGCGCTCCTCAACGAGGCGAAGGCCTACGCGGCCAGAAACGGACGAAGCCTCACCTCAGTGATGGAGGACGCCTTGCGCCAACTGCTCAACCGCTCCACGGAGGCGGCCGAACGGCCCCGCGTGGAGCTCGTCACCAGCAACGCGAAGCTGAAGCCGGGGATCGAGCTGACCCCCGAGTACATCCACTTCCTGATGGAGCAAGACGACATCGAGAAGTATGGGCAGGTGCACGACGATGCTGCTCAGTGACGTCAACATCCTCGTCAACGCCTTCCGCACGGAAGCGCCGCACCACGTCGTCTGCCACAAGCTGCTCGAGGAACAGGTCAACGGCGAGTCCGCCTACGCGGTCTCCGACTTCGTGATCAACGGGTTCATCCGGGTGCTCAGCATCACGGCGATCCACTGCGACCCCCCACCGACCATGCGGCAGATCCTCGCCTTCGCCGAGCAGGTCCGCAACCAACGCCACGCCATCGTCGTCGCCCCCGGGGAGCGTCACTGGGAGATCTTCACGAGGCTCTGCAAGCAGACCGACGCCCGCAGAAAGCTCATCCCCGACGCCTATCTCGCCGCGCTCGCCATCGAGCACGGTTGTGAATTCGTGACCTGCGATACCGACTTCGCCCGGTTCGAGGGGTTGCGCTGGCGGTCGCCACTCAATTGAACTGAGGACAAAGGGCGCAAGCCAGCACTACTCGGCTAGGAACGTCGGTGGCTGACCGGTTCGACGTCATCGAGGCAGGGGGGCGCGGCCGTCGCCGGTGGGTCGGAGTGACGGTGGTGGTGGCGCTCGTGGTCATCTGTGCCGTCAACCTGCTCAACCGGCGCGAGCCCGCCCCCATGACCGATGCCGAGGGGCCGACGCCCGCGCCGATCCGGTCCCTCACCAGGGTGCAGAGCGAGCCCAACATCCTCACCGCGCCCGCCACCCGCAAGGGCGGCGACCGGGTGCTGCCGGTCGTGTTCCCCGACGGCGCCCTGGGTGAGGTGCGTTATCCGGCTGAGCTGGGGCTCGCTGAGATGGGGTCGCGGCCGTTCTGGGGCGGGTGGGTCGACGGGCGGTTCCGGCAGTTCGTCGCTCCTTACCTCGGTGAGGTCGAGGTCACCCGGGGCGGGCAGCCCATCAGGAACTTCACCTCCAACGTCACCCTCTGGCCGCGCCAGGCCGGTGGCGGGTCCTACGGGCAGGTGCTGCTGTTCGCGTTCGGGCCGTGGCGGCTGGCCGTCTATGACCGGGGGCCGGGGCTGACGTTCGAGCAGCGGATGACGCTGGCCCGCCAGATGAAGGGCCGGGTGACCAAGGACGGCTACCTCGTGCTGTCGGCCGGCAAGGGCGTCCGGCTGGCTCCGCCCGGCACGGTCGTGCAGGGTTATCCCGCCGGGCCGCAACTGTGGTTCGGCGGCGGGATGGGCGAGCTGGTGGCACTCGTCCCGACGCCCGGCTGCGCGTCCAAGGCCAAGATGCCGGCGGTCACCGACGGCCGCGGGCGGCGCGGCGAGATGGTCTGCCGCGATGACGTCCTGGTGGCGGTCACCGGCCCACCCGAGTTCCGCCGCACCGTCCTCGACGACCTCCGCATCACCCTCCGCTGACCATCTCTTGTCGGGAACCGGTCCCCACGTCACCGCCACCTGACAGAGGCGGCGGGAGGAGAGCGCCTTTCAGGTGGTGGGTGGTTTCTTTCTCCTTTCTTCCCGCTGGTGGTTGCTTCTCGGTAGGTGGGTGTGGGGGTGGGGTGGGAGGGTGGGCTGAAGTAGGGTGCGGCCATGTTCGCCGTTACCGCCACGCAGATCGATCCCGACAACCCGCTCGCCGGACTGACGCTGGGCGAGCACCCAGAGCCGAAGGTGCCGGACGGGTGGACGACCGTCACCGTACGAGCCGCCGCGCTCAACCACCACGACCTGTGGACGCTCAAGGGCGTCGGCATCCGCCAGGACCGCCTGCCGATCGTGCTGGGGTGCGACGCCGCCGGCGTGGACGAGGACGGCAACGAGGTCATCGTGCACTCCGTGATCGGCTCCGGCCCCGACGAGACGCTCGACCCGAAGCGTTCGCTGCTGTCGGAGGTGCACGACGGTACGTTCGCCGACCGGGTGGCGGTGCCGCGGCGCAACCTGGTGCCCAAGCCGGCGGCGCTGAGTTTCGAGCACGCCGCCTGCCTGCCGACGGCGTGGCTGACCGCGTACCGGATGTTGTTCGAGAAGGCCGGGCTGGAGCCGGGCTCGACCGTGCTCGTGCAGGGGGCCGGCGGCGGCGTGGCGACGGCGCTGATCGCGCTGGGCCGGGCGGCCGGCTACCGGATCTGGGCCACCAGCCGGACGGAGGGCAAGCGGGCGGCGGCCCTGGAACTGGGCGCGGACCAGGTGTTCGAGCCGGGGGCGCGGCTGCCCGAGCGGGTGGACGCGGTGATGGAGACGGTCGGGCAGGCCACGTGGGACCACTCGCTCAAGTCGCTCAAGCCGGGCGGGCGCATCGTCGTGTGCGGGGCGACCAGCGGCGCGGTGCCGCCCGCCGACCTCAACCGGGTCTTCTTCCTGCAGCTGTCGGTGGTCGGCTCGACGATGGGGACGCGGGAGCAGCTGCGGCGGCTGGCGGTGTTCCTGGAGCAGACGGGGGTGCGGCCGGTGGTCGACCGGATGATGCCACTGGCGGAGGCGCACGAGGGGTTCTCCGCGCTGGCGTCAGGGGACATCTTCGGGAAGATCGTCTTTACCCGCTAGATAAGTGACAAGTTACTTTTGCCGGCTTCTGGGTGATACAAGAAGGATGAGGGGTCTCACCCAGGAGTGATCAGCGTGGACGTTGTGCCGTTCGGCCCGGGTTCGATGCACTGGGACACCGCCGGGGAGTACCGCAACCTGCTCATCGCCGGCAGTGCGCTGGTGCTGCAGACCATGCATCCGGCCGTGGGGGCCGCGGTGGGCGAGCACTCGACGTACAAGCAGGATCCGTGGGGGCGGCTGCAGCGCACGCTGATCTCCGTGCAGAAGTGGGTGTACGGCGGCGCCGAGGGCCCGGCCGAGGGGCAGCGGCTCAGGCGGTTGCACGAGCCGATCGGCGGTGTGGACGAGCAGGGCCGGCGCTACCACGCCCTGAACGGTGAGGCGTGGGCCTGGGTGCACCTGACGTTGTTCGAGCGGTTCATCACGCTCAACCGTTATTTCGGCAGCCCGTACCCGACGGGTCAGCTGGAGCGGTTCTACGAGGAGTCGCGGCAGCTCGGGGCGATCCTGCGGGTGCCCGAACGTGAGGTCCCCGCCGACCTTCCGGCGTTCCGTGCGTACTTCGACAGGATGGTGGCCGAGCGGCTCGAAGCCCACCCGACCGCCCTCGACGTGCTGGCCGCGATGCGCGGCACCCCCGCGCCGCCCGGACTGCCCGCTCCACTGCGGCGGTTGTGGCGGCCGGTCGGGGCCGGAGCGGGGGAGCTGACGTCCTTCCTGACGGTCGGCACGCTGCCACCGGCCGTCCGGCGCACGCTCGGCTTACGCTGGACGGCCCGCGACGAACGCCGCTTACGCCACCTGGGCCACGCGGTGGCGATGCTCAACCCGCGCCTCCCGGAACGCCTGCGCTACATGCCGCTCGCCTACCAGGCCCGCCGAGCCGCCCGCCGCACCCGCAGCCCCACCCCTCAGCACCTCCGCTCCGCCTGACCCCACGTTCGCCGGAAGAGCCCCCGCGCCGGCCAGGGGTGTGGGCGGGTCAGCGGTCGAGGATCTCGCGGATGCGGGTCGCGCTTTCGGTGAGAGTCGTGCGGAGTTCGGCCAGCTTGTCGGGGGTCAGGCGGGCCTCGGAGGCGTCGCGGCGGGCTTGGCCGACGAAGTCGGCGAGCAGTTCGCCCAGCTCGGCGTCCAGGTCGGCGCGGCCGGCGGGGCCGCCGGGCGGTGGGCCGCCGAGCGTGCTCCACGCCTCCTGCCAGATCCTGCGCCACTCCCTGCTGAGCCGCTCGCCCTCGTCCTGCCAGTGGTAGGCGTGCTCCATCCACTGGCGTTTCTGCTCGTCCCGCAGCCGCTTGAGGTCCTCCTTCTGCTGGCGGCGCAGCCGCCTGGTGTCGTCGGCGGCGCCGGTACGCACGTCCTTGGCCATGCGGGTCAGCTCGTCGCGCAGCGAGCGTACGGTGTCGCGGACGTCCTCCTTGACCTCGCGCGCGATGTCGCGGACGGAGGCGGAGATCTCCTGCTCCAGGTCGGCGAGCTCGTCGAGCCGGTCGTTGAGCTCCTCGCGGCCCTTGTCGGTGATGGAGAACACCTTCTTGCCCTCGACCACCTCGTGCGTCACCAGGCCCTCTTCCTCCAGCCTGGCCAGGCGCGGATAGATGGTGCCGGGAGAGGGCGAGTAGACGCCGAGGAAGCGGTCCTGAAGCAGCCGGATGACCTCGTAGCCGTGGCGCGGGCTCTCGTCCAGCAGCTTGAGCAGGTACAGCCGGAGCCGGCCGTGACCGAAGACAGGGCTCATTCCTTCTCTCCCTTGAGCAGCGTGACCTCGCCGGAGACCGTGGTGGCCGACAGCGAGGCCATGCCGCCGCCGAGCCGCCCGGACATCGACTTCATGCCGGGGGAGCTCTTGGTGGACAGTTCCTCGAACGTGCTGACGAGCCGGCCGGAGGTGGATCGGGCGGTGACGTCCGCCTCCACGTTCTCGGGCAGCCTGACCAGGATGTCACCGGAGACGCTGTTGATGGTCACGTGTCCGGTGGGACGCAGTGACAGGTCGGCGGTGATGCGGCCGGAGACGGTGTTGGCCTTGAGGCGGTGCGGCGTGCCGTCGGCCACGGTGAGGTCGCCCGAGACGCTGACGAACGACAGGTCGCCGTCCATGGCGCGGGTCTCGACCGGACCGGAGACGGTGTTGGCCGTGACCTCGCCGCTGACGCCGTCGAGCACGATCTCGCCGGAGACGCTCTTGACGTCCGTGACGCGCTCGAACCCGGCGACCACGGCCGGCGCCGTGACGACGCCCGCTTTGATCCGGCAGGTCCTGGGGACGGCGATGGACAGCACGGTTCTGCGTTTGTCGCGGCGCAGCCAGCCGAGCAGGCCGTCCCAGGTGAGGTCGCGGTAGGCGACGGTGAGTGTGCGGGCCAGTTCGTCGTACGTGACGAGGAGCGGCGAGGCCGACGCGATCTCGGCGATCTCCAGGGTGGGTGGCCCGTCACTGGCCAGGACGTCGAGCCGGCCCGCGACGATGCGTACGTCGAGGTCGTCGACCTGGTCGAAGGTGAGCCGGTCCGGCGCGTCGATCGTCCACTGCTGCATGCTCCCGCCCTTTCCCTCACGTCATCCTACGCAAAACACGATATGTCGCGTTAGCTGAAGACTCAAGATGTATCGCGTTTTGCTTCGAGACTACCGCCGCGCACCTTCAGGCGGGCGGCGGTCAGTCGTCCTCGTCGTCGTCGAGCCGGGCCAGCCACGTGGCCAGCCGCTCGATCGGCGTCTCGAACTCGGGATTGAGATCGACGAACTCGCGCAGCCGCTCGCCCAGCCAGAGCAGGCTGACCTCCTCCTCGCCACGCCGCTCGACCAGCTCTTCGATCCCCCGATCGGTGAAGTACATGGTTCTCCCTCGACTACCCGGGGCGACGCCGCCCCGTCTGACTGACAGCAGTGAGCCCCCGGCCACGAGGGGCAGGGGGCTCACCGTCGATCACATGAATGCTCAGCCGAAGATCTGGTGCAGGATCTCCTCGAGCTCCCGGTCGTGCGCGTTGTGCGAACCGGTCGCCGGCGAGCTGTTGGCCGTCCGCGACACCCGGCGCAGCGACCGGCCGCCCAGCACCTGCGGGTCCTCGGCCAGCTTGAGCGTGAGGTACGGCCACGGGCCCATGTTGGTGGGCTCGTCCTGGGCCCAGACCAGCTCGGCCTGCGCGCCGTAGCGGGTCAGCTCGGCCGCCAGCTCCTCCGCCGGGAACGGGTAGAGCCGCTCGAGCCGGACCAGCGCCACGTCGTCACGCCCGCTCTTGTCGCGCTGCGCCAGCAGCTCGTAGTAGAGCTTGCCGGACGTGAGCGCCACCCTGGTCACCTTGGCCGGGTCGACGGTGGTGTCACCGATGACCGGCTGGAAGGTGCCCGAGGTGAAGTCGGACGCCTTGGACGTGGCCGCCTTGTGGCGCAGCAGCCACTTCGGAGTGAAGACCACCAGCGGCTTGTGCCGCTCGGACTCCACCTGCCAGCGCAGCAGGTGGAAGTAGTTGGCCGGCGTGGTGGGCTGGGCGACGGTCATGTTGTCGAGCGCGCACACCTGGAGGAAGCGCTCGATGCGGGCCGAGGAGTGGTCGGGGCCCTGACCCTCGTAGCCGTGCGGCAGCAGCAGCACGACCGAGGACCTCTGGCCCCACTTCTGCTCGCCCGACGAGATGAACTCGTCGATGATCGTCTGGGCGCCGTTGACGAAGTCGCCGAACTGCGCCTCCCAGCAGACCAGGGCGTCGGGCCTGACCACGCTGTAGCCGTATTCGAAGCCGAGCGCCGCGAACTCGCTGAGCAGCGAGTCGTAGACGTAGAACTTCGTGGTGCCCTCGTTGAAGGTCTTGAGCGGCGTGTGGTCGGCGCCGGTCATGCGGTCGACGAGGACGGCGTGGCGCTGGGTGAACGTGCCGCGCCTGGAGTCCTGGCCGACCAGGCGCACCGGGTGGCCGTCGATCAGCAGCGAGCCGAAGGCCAGCGTCTCGCCCATCGCCCAGTCGATCGAGTCCTGCTCGACCATCTGGCCGCGGCGCTGCAGCACCGGCGCGAGACGCGGGTGCGGCGTGAAGCCCTCGGGCAGGCTGAGCTGGGTGTCGACGATGCGCTTGAGCGTCTCGTCGCTGATCGCCGTCGGCGTGTCGGCGTGGGACCACTTGACGACCTCGGCGGGCGGCACCCGCATGGCGGCCGCCTCCTTGGGCTTCTTCGCCGCCTCGCGGACCTCGGTGAACGCCTGCTCCAGCTTGGCCTGGTAGTCGCGCAGCGCCTGCTCGGCCTCTTCGACCGTGATGTCGCCGCGGCCGATCAGGGCCTCGGTGTAGAGCTTGCGGGTCGAGCGCTTGGCGTCGATGAGGTCGTACATCAGCGGCTGGGTGAAGGCGGGGTTGTCGCCCTCGTTGTGGCCGCGGCGGCGGTAGCAGATGAGGTCGATGACGACGTCCTTGCGGAACGCCTGGCGGTATTCGTAGGCCAGCTGGCCCACCCGCACGACGGCCTCGGGGTCGTCGCCGTTGACGTGGAAGATCGGTGCCTGGATCATCCGCGCGACGTCGGTCGCGTAGACCGACGAGCGCGAGGAGGCGGGCGAGGTGGTGAAGCCGACCTGGTTGTTGACCACGACGTGGACGGTGCCGCCGGTGCGGTAGCCGCGCAGCTGCGACAGGTTGAGCGTCTCGGCCACCACGCCCTGGCCCGCGAAGGCCGCGTCGCCGTGGACGAGGACGGGAAGGACGGTGAAGCCCTCCTCGCCGCGCTCGAGAAGGTCCTGCTTGGCCCGGACGACGCCCTCCAGCACCGGGTCGACCGCCTCCAGGTGGGAGGGGTTGGCGACCACGGAGGCGGTGATGGTGTTGCCGCTCGGCGCGGTGAACATGCCGGTGGCGCCCAGGTGGTACTTCACGTCGCCGGAGCCGTGGGCGGTGCGGGGGTCGATGTTGCCCTCGAACTCGCCGAAGATCTGCGCGTAGGACTTGCCGACGATGTTGGCCAGCACGTTGAGCCTGCCGCGGTGGGCCATGCCGATGACGACCTCGTCGAGGCCCTCGTCGGCGGCGTCGCTGATCACCGAGTCGAGCAGCGGGATGAGGGACTCGCCGCCCTCGAGCGAGAAGCGCTTCTGGCCGACGAACTTCGTCTGCAGGAACGTCTCGAACGCCTCGGCGGTGTTGAGCCGCGACAGGATGTTGAGCTGCTCGTCGCGCTCGGGCGACTTGTGCGGCTTCTCCACCCGTGCCTGGATCCAGGCCCGCTCTTCGGGGTTCTGGATGTGCATGTACTCGATGCCGACCGTGCGGCAGTAGGAGTCGCGCAGCACGCCCAGGATCTCGCGCAGCTTCATCAGCGGGCGGCCGCCGAAACCGCCGGTGGCGAACTCGCGCTCGAGGTCCCACAGCGTCAGGCCGTGGCTCTGGATGTCGAGGTCGGGGTGCTTGCGCTGCTTGTACTCCAGCGGGTCGGTCTCGGCCATGAGGTGGCCGCGCACGCGGTAGGCGTGGATCAGCTCGATCACGCGGGCGGACTTGGCCACGTCGTCGTCGTGGGAGGCCGAGATGTCCTGGACCCAGCGGACCGGCTCGTACGGGATCCGCAGCGCCTCGAAGATCTCGTCGTAGAAGCCGTCCTCGCCGAGCAGCAACCGGTGGATCTGGCGCAGGAAGTCGCCCGACTGGGCGCCCTGGATGATCCGGTGGTCGTAGGTGCTGGTCAGCGTCATGACCTTGGAGACGGCCAGGCGCGACAGCGTGTCGGGCGATGCGCCCTGGTATTCGGCCGGGTATTCCATGGCGCCGACGCCGATGATGGTGCCCTGGCCGGGCATCAGGCGCGGGACGGAGTGGACGGTGCCGATGGTGCCGGGGTTGGTCAGCGAGATCGTGGTGCCGGAGAAGTCGTCGACGCCGAGTTTGCCGGCCCGCGCCTTGCGTACGACCTCTTCGTAGGCCATCCAGAACTGGCGGAAGTCCATCTCCTCCGCGCCCTTGATGGAGGGCACGAGGAGCTGGCGGTCGCCGTTGCTCTTCTGGACGTCGATGGCCAGGCCGAAGCCGACGTGCTCGGGCTTGACCAGGGTGGGCTTGCCGTCGATCTCGGCGTAGGAGTAGTTCATCTCCGGCATGGCCTTCAGCGCCTTGACGATCGCGAACCCGATCAGGTGCGTGAAGGAGATCTTGCCGCCGCGACCCCGCTTGAGGTGATTGTTGATCACGATGCGGTTGTCGATGAGCAGCTTGGCCGGGATGGCACGGACGCTGGTCGCGGTCGGCACCGACAGCGACAGGTCCATGTTGGCGGCCGTGCGGGCCGCCGCGCCGCGCAGCTTGACCTCCTCGGCGCCCTTGGGCACCGGGGTGGCGGGCTGCTTCGGCTTGTCAGCCGCGGCCGGAGCCGAGGGTGGCGCCTTCGGCGGCGCCTTGGGAGGCGCGGGCGCGGTCACAGTGCCGTTCGCCGCCTCCCTGACCGGGGGTCGGCCCGGTCCGTTATCAGGGTTGTAGTCAGCGAAGAAGTTCCACCAGGCCTTGTCGACCGACTCTGGATCTTGGAGGTACTTCTGGTACAGCTCGTCGACAAGCCATTCGTTCTGACCAAAGCTTGCCAGCGGGTTTGTCCGCGACGACTCAGACGACACGGCGGAAATCGCCCTCTTCCGCAGATCGGCGTTGATGTTAGAGAACCTGTCCAAGGCTACTCGCCCGGACCGGCAGCGCGCGCCCAAGAGGGCGTGCCGCCTCGAACGATCGTCCCAGGACCGTGCAAAGACGTCACGCCCCCCTAGTCAATCCGGGTGGTGCAGCCTTTATTACTCTTTGGTATCAACACCTGTGGGGGAGGTTTATTTCCCCGAGGTCAGCAGTCTGCGGGCGATGCGCACGTCAGGCGACAGCTCCGAGAGGAGCGCGGCGAGCTCGTCGCCGGCCTGCTCCAGCTCCTCCAGCGACATCGGCTCGAGGCGTTCGAGCAGGAAGATCGCGTTGGTGGTGTCCTCGGTGAGCCGGGTGCGCACGACCTGGCGCCAGTTCCAGCGGCGGCAGGTGACGCCCTCGTCGTCGCGCCAGACGACCTCGCCCGACTCGGGCTGACCGAGCGCCTCCTCCGACGGCTCGTCGCCGGCGGCCCGTACGAGCCGCGCGGGGCCGACGTAGCGGTCGAGGTCCTCGCCGCCGATGGGCAGCGCGTGCTTGACGCTCACCGAGTTGTACGCGTCGACCGCCTGGTTGATCTCCGGCAGCGGCATGCGCCGGGTGAGCGCGTCGACCGAGGGGCGGGTGCGCTGCGGCTTGGCGCCGAACGCGCGGTAGGCCTCTTTCCAGGCGTCGATCTTGGCGGTCTGGATCTCCTCTTCGCCGGCCGCCTTCAGCCAGGCGCGCGACCGGTCGTCCGTGGGCCCGTTGCGCAGGCCGTGTGCGGTCATGACCAGCACCGCGAAGTCGGGGCGCAGTGCGAAGACGGAGTCGTCAACCCAGATGTCGTCGAGCATCCCCACAGTCTAGGAGCCGGAAAAACCGCAAAAGTCCCTTTGCAAAAATGCCTTTGCGGTCTATCGTCAGAGACATGGAGGACCGGTACAAGATCAGTGACCCGCAGGCGCTCAAGGTGGCCGCGCACCCGCTGCGCGGCCGGCTGCTCGGCCTGCTGCGCTCGGAAGGCCCCGCCACGGCCAGCGAGCTCGGCCGCAGGACCGGCGAGAGCTCGGGCTCGACCAGCTACCACCTGCGCGAGCTGTTCAAGTACGGCTTCATCGAAGAGGACACGGAAGGCCGCGACGGCCGCGAGCGCCGCTGGCGCGCCCGCCACCGCTACACCTCGTGGAACAGCCGCGAGATGGTCGAGGTGCCGGGCGGGCGCGAGGCGGTCGAGGTCATCAGGACGCGGCAGGCCGAGGTGCTGGCCGAGGCGGCCCTGGGCTTCGACGAGGACGCCTGGTCGCCGGAGTGGGTCGAGGCCGCGGGCATCGACGACCACCTCTTCGAGCTGCCCCCTGCGGCGCTGACGGAGTTCCTGAGGCGGGCCCAGGACCTGCTGAACGAGCTCGCCGCCCGCCACGAGGGCGCCCCCGGCGTGCAGCCGGTCCACGTTTTCGTGGGCGGCTTCCCCCAGAAGCGGAGGGACGAGTCATGACCGCACGATTGGCACTGCGTCGCTACATGCTGGTCAATTTCCTGACCTGGCTGCCCATGGGGCTGATGGTGGCCGGCATGGTGCTGCTGATGAGCGAACGAGGGCTCGGCCTGGCCCAGATCGGGCTGGTCACCACCGTGTTCTCGATCGTCACCCTGAGCCTGGAGCTGCCCACCGGCGGGCTGTCCGACGTCGTGGGGCGCCGGGTGGTGCTGGCCGCGTCGGCCGCCGTCACGGTGGTCTCGCTCGCGATGCTCAGCGTGTCGACGACGTTCTGGATGTTCCTGGTGAGCGGCGTGCTCAAGGGCGTGGCAAGGGCGCTGTCCAGCGGCCCCGCCACCTCCTGGTACGTCGACACGTTGCACGCCGTCGAGGGCCACGACGCCGACCTCAAGCCGGGCCTGGCCAGGGGCGCGGTGATGGAGTCCGTGGCCTTGTGCGCGGGCGTGCTGGCCGGCGGCTGCCTGCCGCTGCTGGTGCCGCCTTCGCTGATGTTCCCGCTGGCCGCGCCCCCGCTGGCGGGCGCGGTGGCCGCCGCGGTGCTGCTGGTCGTGGTGCTGTTCGCGCTGCCCGAGCCGGCGCACGGCCGCAGGACGTTCGCGGACGTGCTGCGCGAGGTGCCCGCCACGATCGTCTCCGGCGTCAGGCTGGCGGCGGGCGGGCCGGTGCTGCGCCGCATGATGGGCGCCGCCGCGGTCTCGGGCGTCATGCTGACGAGCGTCGAGCTGCTCACGCCCGGCCGGCTGGCCGAGCTGGCCGGCACGGCCGAGCGCGGCAGCCTGTTCTACGCGGTGGTCGCGGCGCTCGGGTTCGCCGGCAGCGCGGCGGGCAGCGCGCTCGCGCCCCGCGCGGCCCGGCTGACCGGGAGCTCGGCGCGGGGGGCGATCGTGGGGACGGTGCTGAGCGCCCTGGCCATCGCCGCGCTGGCCGCCACGGCCGAGCTGGACGGCCCGGCGGGCACGGCGAGCGCCGGCCTGGCCTACGTCGTGCTGTTCGTCGGCCTCGCGATCGCCTCGGTGCTCTGCCTGGAGCTGACGCACAAGGCGGTCACCGCGGCCGACCGCACCACCGTGACCTCGACGTCCTCGCTGGCCCTGCAGGGCGGCGGCGCGGGGGCGAACCTGGCGCTCGGCGCGCTGGCCGCCCAGGCGGGCCTGGCCACGGCCTGGGGAGTCGTGGTCGTGGTGCTGCTGGCCTCGACGCTGCTGTTCGTCCGGATGCCGGTCGGCGGGGCTAGAGGCTCCAGTCCAGCTCAGGCCCTACCGGCACGATCCGGCTCGGGTTGATGTCGGTCTGGGTGAGGTAGTAATGACGCTTGATCTGGTCGAAGTCGGTGGTCTCGCGGAAGGCCGGGATGGCATGGAGGCGCCTGGCGTACGCCCACAGCGCCGGATAGTCCACCAGCCGCCGGACGGAACACTTGAAGTGCGTGTGGTAGACCGAGTCGAAGCGCGCCAGAGTGGTGTAGAGGCGCACGTCGCTGTCGGTGAGGGTGTCGAAGAGGAACTCCGACTCCGCCAGGCGCACCTCCAGGAAGTCGAGGGTGGTGAAGACGCGGGCCACCGCCTCCTCGTACACCTGCTGGTCACGGGAGAAGCCCGCCTCGTAGACCGCGTTGTTCAGGCCGTGATAGAGGCGGTCGTTCATGATGTCGATGTCGGGGCGCAGGCGCTCGGGATAGAGGTCGGGCGAGGTGCCCCATGACGTCTCCAGATCGAGGGTGATCTGGGGGAAGTCGTTGGTGACGATGCGCTCGTCCTGGGTGTCCCAGATGCACGGGACGGTGTAGCGGCCCACGTAGCCGGGGTCGGTGGCGTGGTAGAGCTCCGACAGGTACTCCGGGTCGCCGCCGGGCACCCGCCAGCCCTTCTCGTCGCGGATGGGGTCGGTGATCGCGACGTCGAGCAGCTCTTCGAGGCCGAGCAGCTTGCGGACGATGAGCACGCGCTGGGCCCACGGGCAGGCGTAGGAGGCGTAGAGGCGGTAGCGGCCTGGCTCGGGCGGGCCGAGCCGATCCGTGAAACGGTTCGGCTGGCGGACGAAGCGGCCATCATTCGCGATCTCGCGGCTCAGCTTCATGACCCCTAGTAGAACACGATTCTGCTACAGAACTATATTCGGCACGTGGCGAAATTCATGGTGACCCCTGCGAACGTGGCACAGCGGGAGGCGTGGCTCGGCGGGTCCGTCCCCGGCGTCGAGCGCGTACGTCCCGGTTTGTGGTCCATCCCGGTCCCGATCCCGATCAACCCCCTCCGGTACGTGCTGGTCTACGCACTCGAGCTGCCCGACGGCGTGGCGATCATCGACGCCGGCTGGAACACCGACGAGGCGTACGACGCGCTCGTGGCCGGCCTGGGCGTGGCCGGATACGCGATCACAGACGTCAAGGGCGTGCTCGTCACCCACATCCACCCCGACCACTACGGCCTGGCCGGGCGGGTCCGCGAGGCGTCGGGCGCCTGGATCGCGCTGCACCCGGCCGACGCCCGCCTCATCCGCGAGCGCTACGACGACGCGCTCATCGACTCCCTGGTGGAGCGCGAGCGCGCGCTGCTGCGCCGCTGCGGCGTGCCCGACCTGACCCTGGACGAGCTGGCCGGCGCCTCCATGATGATCAGGCACGTGGTCACGATGGCCAAGCCGGACCGCCTGGTCGGGGACGGCGACGACCTGCAGCTGCCCGGCTGGGACCTGCGCGCCGTCTGGACGCCGGGGCACTCGCCTGGCCACCTGTGCTTCGTCTCGCCGGAGCGGCGGGTGCTGTTCTCCGGCGACCACGTGCTCGCCAAGATCACGCCCATCGTGGCCGTGCACCCGCAGTCGGGGCCGAACCCGCTGGCCGACTACCTCGACGCGCTGGCCGCGGTGCGCAAGCTGGAGGTGGACGAGGTGCTGCCCGCGCACGAGTACCGCTTCCTTGAGCTGGCCGAGCGGGTGGACACCGTGATGGCGCACCACGACGCCCGGCTGGCCGAGATCGAGCAGGTGCTGGCCGAGGGCGGCGCGGCGGCCTGCTGGGACGTCGCGACCCGGCTCACCTGGTCGCGGCCGTGGGAGACGATCCCGCCGTTCATGCGGCGCTCGGCCAACAACGAGACGCTGGCGCACCTGGCGTGGCTGGAGGCCAAGGGGAGAGTGGTCAGGGAGCCGGGCGAGCCGGACCTGTGGCGCGCGCCCTGAGCCGGTTATCGTAAGCGTACTAGAATGTTGTTCTCCTGCTTGGGAGGTTCGATGCTTCGGTTCGATGACAGGGTCGCGATCATCACGGGGGCCGGGCACGGCCTCGGCAGGTCGCACGCGCTCCTGCTGGCCGAGCGGGGGGCCAAGGTCGTCGTCAACGACCTCGGCGGCGCGCTCGACGGCACCGGCGCGTCCGCCGGCCCCGCCGCCGAGGTCGCCGACCTCATCGTCAAGAACGGCGGCCAGGCCGTGGCCAGCACCGACAACGTCGCCACCCCCGAGGGTGCCAGGGCCATCGTCGAGGCCGCCGTCGACGCCTTCGGCAAGGTGGACATCGTCGTCAACAACGCGGGCATCCTGCGTGACAAGTCGTTCGGCAAGATGACCGTCGAGGACTTCGACCAGGTGCTCGCCGTGCACGTACGCGGCTCCTACCTCGTCAGTCAGGCCGCGTACCCGCTGATGAAGGCCGCCGGCTACGGCCGTGTCGTCAACACCTCGAGCCCGGCCGGCCTGTTCGGCAACTTCGGTCAGGCCAACTACTCCACCGCCAAGATGGGCCTGGTCGGCCTGACCAAGACGATCGGCATCGAGGGCGCGCGCAACGGCATCAGGGCCAACGCCATCGCGCCCATCGCCTGGACCCGCATGACCGAGGCGCTGCTGCCGGCCGAGTTCGAGGCCAAGTTCACCCCCGAGCGGGTCAGCGCGCTGGTCGCCTACCTCGTGCACGAGTCGTGCGAGACGAGCGGCGAGGTGTTCACGGTCGGGGGCGGCAGGGTGGCGCGGGTGTTCGTGGCGGAGGGGCCCGGCTTCAAGACCGACGACGTCACGCCCGAGGTGATCGCCGGCAACTGGGAGTCGGTGATGGCCGAGCAGCCGTACGTGCTGACCGCGGGCGACTCCATGAAGGCCATGCTCTAGTTCTTCCGCACGTTTCACTCGGGGGCCCTGTCACCGCGCCGCGCGGTGACAGGGCCTTTGTGTCAAAACGGTGGCTTTTTCAGCACAAACAGGTCTTTGTTCGATCTTCGGCGGAAGTTAGGCGAGTTCGGTCGATTAAGGCTCTTGATTTGCCGCATCGGTGATCTTATTGTCGCGGCATGACCCCCCAGCCGGGTTCCGCCGGCGACGTGCTGACGCTCATCAGCGCGGGCTCGGCGACGACCCGTTCCGATCTGGCGAGGCTCACCGGCCTGGCCAGATCCACCATCTCCCAGCGTGTCGACGCCCTGATCGAGCGCGGCCTGATCGAGGAGACCGAGAGCGGCGAGTCCACCGGTGGCCGGCCGCCGCGCCAGCTGCGCCTGCACACCGAGGACCACGCCTTCGCCGGCGTCGATCTGGGCGCCACCCACTGCCGGGTCGCGCTCATGGACATCTCGGGCAACGTGCTCGCCGAGTGCGAGGACGGCCTGCTCATCGGCGACGGCCCTGAAAGCGTGCTCGCCCACGTGGACCAGCGCCTCGACCACCTGCTCGACCAGGCGGGACGGCCCCGCAGCGCACTGCGCGCGCTCGGGATAGGCGTGCCTGGCCCGGTCGAGTTCGCCACCGGCCGGCCCAACAACCCGCCGATCATGCCCGGCTGGAACGACTACCCCATCCCCGACTACTTCGACGGCGTCGAGGTCCTGGTGGACAACGACGTCAACGTGATGGCGCTGGGCGAGCACCGCAACGCCTTCCCCGACACCCGCCACCTGCTGTTCGTCAAGGTCGGCACCGGCATCGGCTGCGGCATCATGGCCGCCGGCCGGCTGCACAGGGGCGCACAGGGCTCGGCCGGCGACATCGGCCACATCAGGGTCAGCGGCCACGACGACGCCGGCTGCCGGTGCGGCAACAGCGCCTGCCTGGAGGCCGTGGCAGGCGGCGCCGCCATCGCGCGCCGCCTGAGCGAGCTCGGCCTGCCCGCCGAGTCAGGCGGCGACGTGGTGGCGCTCGTGCAGTCCGGCAACACCCAGGCGCTGCGCCTGGTCAGGGAGGCCGGCCGGCTCATCGGCGAGGTGCTGGCCAGCCTGGTCAACTTCTTCAACCCCGAGGTCATCGTCATCGGCGGCGCACTGTCGCGGGTGCACGAGCACCTGGTGGCCGGCATCAGGGAGACCGTCTACCGCCGGTCGCTGCCACTGGCCACCCACCATCTGTCGATCACGCCGAGTCGTACGGGGAGCAACGCCGCCGCATTGGGCGCCGGAATTCTCGCGATCGAGCACTACCTGTCACCGGACAACATCAACCGCATCGTCAACGCCTGAAAGGGACTCCCCCGATGCTGGTCATGAAGGGCATCGTCAAGCAGTTCCCCGGCGTGCGCGCGCTCGACGGGGTCGATCTGGACGTACGGGCGGGCGAGGTGCACTGCCTGCTCGGCCAGAACGGCGCCGGCAAGTCCACCCTGATCAAAGTGCTGGCCGGGGTGCACCAGCCGGACGAGGGCACCATCAGCTTCAACGGCGCGGAAGTGCGCCCCGGCAGCCCGATCGACGCCATCAGGCTCGGTTTCGCCACCATCTACCAGGAGCTCGACCTGGTCGACGGGCTCACCGTGGCCGAGAACATCTTCCTCGGCCACGAGCACGCCCGCCTCGGCTTCGTCAACAGGGCGGCGGGCCGTCGCGCCGCCACGGCCGTGCTGGAACGCCTCGGTCACCCGGAGATCCGCCCGTCGGTGGAGGTCGGGCGGCTGTCGCCGGCCGCCAAGCAGGTCGTCTCGATGGCCCGCGCGCTCTCCCACGACGCTCGCCTCATCATCATGGACGAGCCGTCGGCCGCGCTCGCCCACGACGAGGTGAACAACCTCTTCCGCATCATCCGCGAACTGACCGCCCAGGGCGTCGCCGTGGTCTACATCTCCCACCGCCTGGAGGAGATCCGCGAGATCGGCGACCGGGTGACGGTGCTCAAGGACGGCCGCACGGTCGCGGTCGGGCTGTCCGCCCGCGACACGCCGACCACCGAGATCGTCTCCCTGATGACCGGCCGCAACGTCGAATACGTCTTCCCGCCCAGGGCCGGCCGCGAACCGGGGGAGGAGGTGCTCAGGGTGGAGGACCTGGCCTCGCCGGGCGTCTTCTCCGGCGTGTCGTTCTCGGTGCGGGCGGGCGAGATCGTCGGCCTCGCCGGGCTCGTCGGCTCGGGCCGCTCGGAGATCCTCGAAGCCGTCTACGGCGCCCGCACCGCCACCGGCCGCGTCCTGCTGGACGGCCGCAGGACGCGGCGCGGCGTGGTCGGCACCGTACGCCGCGGCATGGGCCTCGCCCCCGAGGAGCGCAAGGCCCAGGCCCTGCTCCTCGACCAGAGCGTCACCGCGAACATCACGCTGGGCACCCTGCCGGGCTTCGCGAAGTTCGGCTGGCTGGACAGGAAACGGGAGCGCGCCGAGGCCCGCCGCCTGTCGGAGATGCTCGACATCCGGCCACCCGACCCCGAACGCCCGATCAGAACCCTGTCGGGCGGCAACCAGCAGAAGGCCGTGCTGGCCCGCTGGCTGCTCGGCGGCCGCAAGCTGCTCCTGCTCGACGAGCCGACCAGAGGCGTGGACGTGGGCGCCAGGGCCGAACTGTACGCGGTCATCCGCGACCTCGCCGAGCAGGGCATCGGGGTGCTGCTGGTCTCCAGCGAGGTGCCCGAGGTGCTCGGGCTCTCCGACCGGGTGCTGGTGCTGCGCGAGGGTCAGGTCATCCACGAAGGGGAGGCGGCCGAGCTGGACGAGCATCGCGTACTGGACATGATCATGAATGGGAGGGCGGCGTGATGAGCGAGCCCGCAACAGACCGGCGTGCCGGGAAGGCGAGCCTGCCGGCGCTGCCGTCGATCCGCGGGGTGAGCGAGATGCGCCACCTCGGGCTGATCGGCGCGCTCGCGCTGCTGGTGGTCGTCGGCCTGGTCACCAGATACGAGAACTTCGCGACGGCCTCCAACTTCGTCAGCATCCTGTCGCTGGCCGCCACGATCGGCGTCATCACGGTCGGGGCCACGTTCGTCATCATCGGCGGGGGCATCGACCTGTCGGTGGGCGCGGTCATGGCGCTGGCCAGCGTGTGGGCGACGACGCTCGCCACCCAGTCGTACGGGCCGGTGGTGATGGCGATCTGCGCCATCCTCGTCGGCACCGGGGCGGGGCTGGTCAACGGGTGGCTCATCGCGTACGGGCGGCTGGTGCCGTTCATCGCCACACTGGCCATGCTGGTGGCCGCCCGCGGGCTCGCCCAGCGCATGTCCGACCGCAAGACGCAGCTCATCCAGGCCGACAACACGGCCATCGTGGACCTGTCGACCACCCGGGTGCTCGGCATCCCGCTGCTGGTCTACATCTTCGCGCTGGTCGTGGTGCTGGGCTGGATCCTGCTCAACCGCACGACCTTCGGGCGGCGCACGTACGCGGTGGGCGGCAACCCCGAGGCCGCCCGCCTGGCCGGCATCGACGTACGCAGGCACACGATGCTGCTGTACGCCCTGTCGGGGCTGTGCTGCGGCGTCGCCGCGATCCTCATCATGGCGCGTACGACGACGGGCTCGTCCACCCACGGCGACCTGTACGAGCTGGACGCCATCGCGGCCGTCATCATCGGCGGCACGCTGCTCACGGGTGGCCGGGGCACGATCATCGGCTCGATCCTGGGCCTGCTGATCTTCACCCTGATCACCAACCTCTTCATCCTCAACGGCCTCAACACCAGCGACCAGCTGATCGCCAAGGGCCTGATCATCGTCGTCGCCGTCCTTCTCCAGCGGCGGAACCTGAAGGAGAGAGCACCATGAGTGACAACGTCGCGCGCAGGGGATTCCTGGTCGGCGGAGCCGTGCTGTTGGCGGCGGGCTGCACCAGCAACGAGCCCGCTGCGGCGCCGAGCAGCGCGGCGCCCCAGCCGGCGCCCGCCGCCACCGGCGGCAACGACCAGCCGGGCGAGAAGGTGGTGATCGGCTTCTCCGCTCCGGCGGCCGACCACGGCTGGATCGCCGCCATCGCCAAGAACGCCGAGGCGACCGCGAAGCAGTATTCGGACATCGAGTTCAAGCCGGTCGAGCCGACCAACGACATCAACCAGCAGATCTCCGCCGTGGAGTCGCTGATCGCGGCCAAGGTGAACGCGCTGGTGATCCTGCCCAACGACGGCCAGCAGCTCAACCAGGTCGCGTTGCAGGCCACCGAGGCGGGCATCCCGGTCGTCAACCTCGACCGCATCTTCCCCGACAAGCTGGCCTACCGGACGTGGGTCGGCGGCGACAACTACGGCATGGGCGTCGCGGCCGGCCACTTCATCGGCAAGCAGCTCAAGGACAAGGGCGTGTCGAACCCGGTGATCGTCGAGATCCAGGGCATCGCCACGCTGCCGCTCACCCAGGACCGCACCAAGGGCTTCGAGGACGCGCTGAAGACGTACGGGTTCAGCGTCACCGCCAAGCAGGACGCGCAGTTCACGGTCGAGACCGGCAACGAGGTCGCCACCTCGCTGCTGCAGGCGCACAAGAAGATCGACGCGATGTGGAACCACGACGACGACCAGGGCGTCGGCGTGCTGGCCGCGATCAAGGAGGCCAGCCGCGACGAGTTCATCATGGTCGGCGGGGCCGGCTCGCTGAACGCGATGCGGGAGATCCAGGCGGGCAACTCCGTGCTGCAGGCGACGGTCACCTACAGCCCGACCATGGCCTCCTCGGCGATCAAGCTGGCGCGTCTGATAGCACAGGGGAAGGGCATGAGTGATCTGGTGGAGAACCAGGTTCCCCAGTCCATCACGCTCGCGTCCGAGACCATCACCAAGGAGAACGTCGAGAAGTACCTGGCGCTCGGCTTCGAATCCTGATCCTGATCGGGGGTTGCATGTCAGACAGAACCACCATCGGCGTGGGCATGATCGGCTACGCCTTCATGGGCCGTGTCCACTCCCAGGCCTGGCGCAGTGTCGGAGCGTTCTTCGACCTGCCGCTGGCGCCGCGCATGGCGGTGCTCGCAGGCCGGTCGAAGGAACGCACCGCGGCGGCCGCGGCGCAGCTCGGCTGGGCCGACGCCGAGACCGACTGGAGAGAGGTCATCAAGCGGGACGACGTGCAGATCGTGGACATCTGCACGCCGGGCGACTCGCATGCCGAGATCGCCATCGCCGCGCTGGCCGCAGGCAAGCACGTGATCTGCGAGAAGCCGCTGGCCAACACCGTCGCCGAGGCCGAGGCCATGGCGGCGGCGGCCGCCACGGCGCCGGGCAAGAGCATGGTGGCCTTCAACTACCGGCGGGTGCCCGCGGTCGCGCTCGCCCGCCGGTACGTCGAGGAGGGACGCATCGGCGAGATCCGGCACGTCCGCGCGGTCTATCTGCAGGACTGGATCGTCGACCCGGAGTTCCCGCTGGTCTGGCGGTTGCAGAAGGACAAGGCCGGCTCGGGCGCGCTGGGCGACATCGGCGCCCACATCGTGGACGCCGCCCAGTTCATCACCGGCCAGAACCTCGTGGGCGTCTCCGCGCTGACGGAGACGTTCATCAAGGAGCGTCCGCTCGCCACCGAGTCGGCCGGGCTCGGCGCCACCGGCTCGTCGGCCAGGGGCGAGGTCACGGTGGACGACGCCGCCCTGTTCATCGGGCGGATGTCCGGCGGCGCGCTGGCCTCCTTCGAGGCCACCCGCTTCGCCAACGGGCGCAAGAACGCGATGCGCATCGAGATCAACGGCTCGCTCGGCAGCCTCGCGTTCGACTTCGAGTCGATGAACGAGCTGTGGTTCAGCGCCGGCGGCGGCGGGTTCGAGCGCATCCTGGTCACCGAGCCCGACCACCCGTACGTCGGCGCCTGGTGGCCGCCCGGCCACGGCCTCGGCTACGAGCACACTTTCACCCACGAGGTCAGGGACTTCCTGGAGGCGGTCGCCACCGGCGCCGACCCGACGCCCTCGTTCGCCGACGGGCTACGGGTGCAGCGGGTGCTGGAGGCGGTCGAGCGCAGCGCGGCTGACGGCAGCCGCTACACGAACGTGGAGGATTGATGAGACCAGTCACGCTGTTCACCGGACAGTGGGCCGACCTGCCCTTCGAGGAGGTGTGCAGGCTGGCGGCCGAGTGGGGCTACGACGGCCTGGAGATCGCCTGCTCGGGCGACCACTTCGACGTGGCGCAGGCGGTGTCCGACCCCTCGTACGTGGAGCAGAAGCGGGCCCAGCTCGACAAGCACGGCCTGAAGGTGTGGACGATCTCCAACCACCTGGTGGGCCAGGCCGTCTGCGACCACCCGATCGACGAGCGGCACAAGGCGATCCTGCCGGCCCGCATCTGGGGCAACGGCGACCCCGAGTCGGTGCGTCAGGCGGCGGCGGAGGAGCTGAAGAACACCGCGCGCGCTGCGGCGGCGCTCGGCGTGGACACCGTGGTGGGCTTCACCGGCTCGTCGATCTGGCACACGGTCGCGATGTTCCCGCCGGTGCCCGCCTCGATGGTGGACGCGGGCTACCAGGACTTCGCCGACCGCTGGAACCCGATCCTCGACGTCTTCGACGAGGTCGGCGTGCGCTTCGCCCACGAGGTGCACCCGAGCGAGATCGCCTACGACTACCACACCACCGTGCGCACCCTCGAGGCCATCGGCCACCGGCCGGCGTTCGGCCTCAACTGGGACCCCTCGCACATGGTGTGGCAGGACATCGACCCGGTCGGGTTCATCCTCGACTTCAAGGACCGCATCTACCACGTCGACTGCAAGGACACCCGGCTCCGCGTCGGCGACGGCCGCAAGGGCCGCCTGTCGTCGCACCTGCCGTGGGCCGACATGCGCAGGGGCTGGGACTTCGTCTCGACCGGTCGCGGCGACGTGCCGTGGGAGGACTGCTTCCGCGCGCTCAACGCGATCGGCTACGAGGGGCCGATCTCGGTCGAGTGGGAGGACGCCGGCATGGACCGGCTCGACGGGGCCAGGGAGGCGCTGGGCTACATCCGTAAGCTCAACGCCATCACCCCGCCCACCACGGCCTTCGACGCCGCCTTCTCCACCACCTGAGCGGCGGGGGACCGAACCGGCCGGCGCCTCCCTTCCTCCGGGGGGCGCCGGCCGGCGTCTGTCGTGGGGTCTCAGTCCATGATGACGATCTGCCGCAGCACCTCGCCGCCGCGCAGCGCCTCGACGGCCTCGTTGAGGTCGCCGAGCCGGATGCGGGAGCTGATCATCGACTCGAGGTCGAGCAGGCCGGCCTTGTAGAGCTTGGCGAAGTACGGGAAGTCGTGCCGCACGTCGGCCTCGCCGTACAGGCTGGACAGCAGGTTCTTGCCGTCGAACAGCAGGCTGAACGCCGAGATCGACACCATGTCGTCCATCGCGCCCGCCCCGACCACGATCACGTCGCCGCCCGCGCGGGTGAGCTGCCACGCGCTCTGGATGGTGGCGGACTTGCCGACCACCTCGAAGCCGTAGTCGAAGCCCGCGCCGCCGGTGAGCTCGCCGAGCGACTCCGGCACCTGCTCGGGGGTGGCGGTGTGGGTGGCGCCGACCTTCCTGGCCAGCTCGTGCTTGGACACCAGCGGGTCCACGGCCAGGATCGTCCTGGCGCCGGAGACGCGGGCGCCCTGGATGACCGACAGGCCGACGCCGCCGCAGCCGATCACCACGACCGTGGAGCCCGGGCGTACCTTCGCGGTGTTGATCGCGGCGCCGACGCCGGTCGTGATGCCGCAGCCGATCAGCGCCGCCGCCTCCCACGGCACGTCCTCGTCGATCTTGATGGCGCCCTGCCAGGGCACGATCACCTCCTCCGCCCAGGTGCCGCAGCCCGCCATGCCGAACGCCGTCGCCCCGTCGCCGCCGAAGCGGAAGTTACCCTTGGTGAAGGACTCGATCACGTACTTCATGCACAGGTACGGCTGCCCGCCCACGCACAGATCGCACTCGCCGCACGCCGGGCGCCAGCTGATGACCACGTGGTCGCCCGGTTTGACGGTGCTGACGTGCTCGCCCACCTCGACCACCTCGCCCGCGCCCTCGTGGCCCGGGATGAGCGGCACCGGTTGCGGCAGCACGCCGGACATGGCCGACAGGTCCGAGTGGCACACGCCGGTGGCCCGGATCCTGACGCGCACGTCGGTCGGCCCGACCGGGGCCAGGGTGACGTCGTCGCGGAGGTCGAGCTTGCTGTCGGTGCCTACGGCGTGCAGGATCGCGGCGCGCATGAGGTTCCTCCTCGTGCCTGGGGGGCTAGTCCTCGATGAACAGGGCTGCTTTCGGGCAGGACCTGACCGCGTGGCGGACGCGGTCCTGCAACTCGGGGGGTGGTTCGGGGAGCAGGATGTGGAGCTGGTCGTCGTCGTCCACCTCGAACACCTCGGGCGCGAGCCCCATGCACACGGCGTTGGCCTCGCAGACCAGCTCGTCGACCTTCACCTTCATCTGAGCCTCCTGTGATCCCATGAGACCACTTTGGTGCTCTCGACGACGTACGCAACCCGCTTGAGCCCGGTCTTCTCCACGTACGGGAGCAGCAGCTCGTCGGCCACGCCCGGCGTCGTGCGGCGGGCGACCTCGAGCCCGATGGCCATGACGTGGTCGCGGTCGTCCACGAGCGTGGCGGTGCCGTAGACGAGCACGCCGCGCAGCTCGTCGTAGCTCTCGCCGGCCTCGACGAGGCAGCTCACGCGGGGGTCGCGGGCGAGGTTCCTGGCCTTCTGGGACTTGGCGTACGTCCAGAACGCGATGCGGCCCTCGTCGAGGCCGTAGAACATGGTGACCAGGTGCGGTGTTCCGTCAGGATTGATGGTGGCCAGCTGCAGTTTGCCGGAGTTCTCGATGAACGCGGCGACGTCGTCGTCCGGCATCGCGATGCGAGCGCGCTGATTCACGTGCCAAGTAGAACAGGTTCCAGAACGGCCCGGCAAGAGCCCGGCGGAATGTTGTTCGGTTCGGCTAGGGTCAGGGGCTATGACGATGCCGCCAGAGCTGCTGCGCGCGGCCCGCGAGGCCAGGGGATTCATGCCCGACGACGAGGGCCTGGCCCTCTATGAGGCGGCCCGTCGCTACGGCCCGCTCGGCCCCATCGGTGAGATCGGCACCTACTGCGGCAAGTCGGCCGTCTACCTCGGCGCGGCGGCCCGGCAGACCGGCTCCGTCGTCGTCACCGTCGATCACCACCGCGGCTCGGAGGAGATCCAGCCCGGCTGGGAGCACCACGACCCGAGCCTGGTCGATCCGCGCTTCGGCAAGATGGACTCACTGCCGGTCTTCCGCGCCACGATCGCCGCGGCCGGGCTCGAGGACGAGGTGATCGCCGTCGTCGGGCGCTCCGAGCAGGTGGCCCGGCTCTGGAACACCCCGCTCGGCCTGCTGTTCATCGACGGCGGCCACTCCGACGAGCCGGTCACCCGCGACTACGAGGGCTGGGCTCCCCACGTCATGGAGGGCGGCGCGCTCGTCTTCCACGACATCTACCCGGACCCGGCCGACGGCGGCCAGGCCCCCTACCGGGTCTACCTGCGGGCCCTGGCCTCCGGCGCGTTCAAAGAGGTTTCGGTGACCGGGTCGCTGCGCGTGCTGGAGCGCGTCGCACCCGGCGCCTGAGCGCTCAGTAGCGGTGGCGGCGGGTCCAGGCGCCGCGGATCCGCGACTGCCACCTCTGGAAGTCCTCGTGGGTGTGCGCCTCGTGGCCGAGCGCGATGAGCGCCTCGTCCGTCCACGCGGCCGCCTCGTCGGGCTCGGCGCCCGCCAGGATCGGCACGGCCTGCGCCAGGTGCTCGGGCAGCAGCCCCGAGCGCAGCCGCGCGCTGACCGCGAACGCGCAGCCCTGCGCCAGGTACGCACGGAACCCGTCGCCCCCCGCGTGCTCGGTCAGCCACCACAGCTCGTCGGCCTCGGCGCCGCCGGTGTACGTCGCCGCGAACCCGACCCCGCTCCACAGGTCGGCCCGGCGCGAGGGCGGGTAGCTCGCGATGCGCGCCGCCACGTCGTCGGGCGAGGCGCAGTCGTGATACCACAGCAGCCGCCCGAGCCCCTGGTCGAACACCGCGCAGTGCGCCCGGGTCAGCAGGTCGGGCATCATGCGCTCGCCCACCATGCGGTCGGTCCTGGACAGGCCCCACTGGAAGCCGAAGCCGTCCACGGCCAGCCAGCGCAGCAGCGGGTGCGCCCGCCGCGCGCCCCACACCGGGCGCAGCCGCAGCAGCGCGTAGCCGCGCCCGGCACCGACGTACGCGGCGTGGCGGTGATGCTGGGCGGGGCCGGCCAGTAGCTCGTGAAGGCGCCGGCCCCGAGTCAATGTGAGCAGGTCGAGCACGGTGCACGCGGCGGCGGCTCCCTCGTAGCCGAAGGGCCGCTGCTCCTGCGGGATCTCCTCGACCTTCTCGACCTCGCGGGAGATCGCCGCGTTGAAGCCGAAGACGTACGACTGCTCGGCCTTGCCGAAGACCGTACGGGGAGCGCCGCCCCTGAGCCGGAACCTGCGCCGGCTCAGATCGCACTCCAGCGGATCCTTCGCCAGCCATCTCAGCAGCCCCTTCGGGCGCGAGAGCGCCGGCAGGGTTGTCGGCTCGGTCCTGACCTGGTCCAAGAACGAAGTTGTGCCCGTGTCGCCCACGCTTCCCCCGAAGACGCCTCGTACGGCCAGACACGAAGCTAGTAACCCCATTGCGGCGTTCGGCGGCGGCGCACCGGATTTCCCCGGCAAAGAACCGGCAAAAGCGCTTGTGCCCCGGTCAGCGGCCTTCTTCGGCCCCGCGTACGGCGGCGCATCCGCACACCTCGGGATCCGACACCGCGGTCCCGTCCACGTCGCGGAAGATCCCGGCGCCCGGCGACAGCCCGAGCAGCGCGTCGGCCGCCAGCACCGCCGCCGCGGCGGTGTAGCCGGAGCGCTCGTGCGGGAAGTGCTTGCGGTTGGCGAACTGCCAGCCCGTCCAGTACGAGCCGTCCTCGTGCCGCAGGTGCTGCACGTCGGCGAAGAGCGCGCGGGCCCGCTCGCCGTCGCCCAGCGCGTCGAGCGCCAGCACCAGCTCGCACGTCTCGGCCCCGGTGACCCACGGCTGGTCGGAGACGCACCGGATGCCGAGCCCCGGCACCACGAACGTGGCCCACTCGCGCTCCAGCAGCTCCAGCGCCTGCCGCCCGCGTACGGCGCCGCCCAGCACCGGGTAGTACCAGTCCATCGAGAAGCGGCTCTTGTCGGCGAACGCCTCAGGGTGCGCCGCCACCACGTGCGCCAGGCGGCCGGCGGCCAGCTCCCAGTGCGGCTGCGGGTCGCCCAGGTGCTCGGCCAGCCGTACGCCGCAGCGCAGCCCCTGGTGGATGGAGGAGCAGCCGGTCAGCAGCGCGTACGAGGCGGCCCTGCCCTCGGCGTCGCGCTCCCAGACGATCTCGCCGCGCTCGGTCTGCAGCCCCGCCACGTAGTCGAGGGCCGCCTTGACCATCGGCCAGTGCTCCTCTGTGCAGCCCTGGTCGCCGGTGACGAGGTGGTGGTGCCACAGGCCCACGGCGACGTAGGCGGCGTGGTTGCTCTCGCCGCCCCGCTCCGCCGCGACGCCGTCCACCAGCTTCATCGGCCAGGAGCCGTCGGGGCGCTGGTGGCGGGCCAGCCAGGTGTAGCCGCGGCGTACCGGCTCGCGCAGGCCCGCCACGGACATCGCCATCAGGCACTCGACGTGGTTCCACGCGTCGACGTGGCCCTCGGGCCACGGAACGCCGCCGTCGTCCTGCTGGATCGCGGCGATGCTCTCGGCCGTCCGCACGACCTCCGCGCGGGAGATCATGGCTTCCTGATGTAGAGGACCACGCTCTTGCCGATGACCGGGTTGAGCAGGTTCTCGGCGATCCTGGTCGCGGCCGGGCGCTTCATGATGTCCCACACCAGCAGCTGGTGGTAGGCCTTGGCGAGGGGATGGTCGTCGTTGTTCACGCCGACCGCGCACTTGATCCACCAGTAGGGCGCGTGCAGGCCGTGGGCGTGGTGGTGCGGGCCGATCTCGAACCCGACGGACTTCAGCTTGGCCGACAGCTCGGCCAGCGTGTAGATGCGCACGTGGCCGCCGGGCGCCGTGTGGTACGCCTCGTCCAGCGCCCAGCAGATCCGCTCGGGCAGGAAGCTCGGCACCGTGATCGCCGCCGTGCCGCCGGAGCGCAGCACGCGGAAGATCTCCCGCATGGCCGTCATGTCGTCGGGGATGTGCTCCAGCACCTCGGCCGCGATCACACGGTCGAAGCTGCCGTCCTCGAACGGCATGTCCAGCGCCGTACCCTGGACGATCTCGCCGGTGGCGCCGTCCGGCACCTCGCCCGCCTTGTCCATCGCCGTGAACATGGCCGCGACGCCGTCCAGCTCCGCCTGGTCCATGTCGAACGCGGTCACGTCGGCGCCCCTGCGGAGCACCTCGAACGCGTGCCTGCCGCCGCCGCAGCCCAGGTCGAGCACGCGCACGCCGGGGCCCACGGGAAGCCGGGCGAAGTCCACGGTCAGCACTGCTTAGCCTCTCCTCTTGTGGTTGTCGATGGCCTCGTGGTACGCCTCGACGGTCCGCTTGGCCACGACGTGCCAGGTGTAGCGCTCCATGACGCGGTCGTATCCCGCCTTGCCCACGCGCTCGCGCTCCTCGGGGGAGTCGTGCAGCCGGCGCAGCACCGCGGCCAGCTCCTCCGCGTCGCCGGGCGGCACCTGAACGGCGGCGTCGCCGACCACCTCGGGCAGCGCGCCCGTACGGCTGGCGACCAGCGGCGTGGCGCAGGCCATGTGCTCGACGGCCGGCAGGGAGAAGCCCTCGTACAGGGAGGGCACGACGGAGATCTCCGAGGTGGCGATCAGCTCGCCCAGCTCGTCGTCGGAGATGCCGTGCACGAAGCGCACCCGGTCCTGCAGCGACAGCTCCTGGACGAGCTGCTCGGTGGGGCCGCCGGGGGTGGGCTTGCTGACGACGGTGAGGTTCACGTCGCGCTCGGTGGCGAGCTTGGCCACCGCGCGCAGCAGCGTCGCGACGCCCTTCATGGGGGAGTCCGCGCTGGCCACGGCCACGATCGAGCCCTTGCGGCGGGGCTTGTCCTGCCGGGGGTGGAAGTAGCGGGTGTCCACACCGAGCGGGATCAGCCGCATGTTGGCCTGGGGGACGTTGAAGTCGCGGTGGATGTCGGCCAGCGACGACTCGCTGACGGTGAGGATGGGGCTGAGCCTGGGTGCGACGCGGGACTGCATCTTCACGAAGCCGTACCAGCGGCGCAGGCTCAGCTTCTTGGCCCCTTCGGCGGCCTCCAGCTCGATGCGGCGGTCCACGCTGATCGGGTGGTGGATGGTCCCGACCACGGGGAACAGGCGCTGGATGCCGAGCAGGCCGTAGCCGAGCGTCTGGTTGTCCTGGACGACGTCGAAGTCGCCGACGCGCTTCTTCAGCTCGCGGTAGGCCCGCAGGGTGAAGGTCAGCGGCTCGGGGAAGCCGGCCGTCCACATCGTGCCGACTTCCAGCCAGTCGATCCAGTCGCGGTATTCGTGCAGCTTGGGGGTTCGGAACGGGTCCTCGTCGCGGTAAAGGTCGAGGCTCGGCACCTCCCGCAGGATGACGCCCTCGTCCAGCTCGGGGTACGGCTGGCCGGAGAAGACCTCGACGTGGTGCCCGAGCGCCACGAGCTCCCGGCTCAGATGGCGGAGGTAGACACCCTGACCACCGCAGGTGGGCTTGCTGCGGTAGGACAGAAGCGCGATCCGCAGCTTTGGCTCCCGCACGGACACCCCTTTCTCCGCCGGTAGGGCCCTGAGTCGGGCGTGTACCGTGAAAGATGACCTTAGTCCGAAAAGGCTACCATTCGGTAGGTCGGCTGGAATTGTTCACAACTGGGCTCACAGGTCGTGCGAACTGCGACGTTGCCGTGACCGAGCGTGGTTCGGTGGAACGTGTTCTAGGCGGCTCGGTGCCTCAAAGAGGTGCTTGGCGGTACATTCCGTCCCTAAGGGATGGAGCAGGCGATCGTTGGAGGACCCCTTGGCCAGGCGCGCTCTGATCACCGGCATCACCGGCCAGGATGGTTCCTATTTGGCGGAGCACCTCCTGGAGCAGGGGTACGAGGTGTGGGGGCTGGCCCGTGGGCAGGCGAACCCGCGCGTGTCGCGGATGCGCAAGCTGCTCGCCGACGTCCAGGTGGTGCGGGGTGATCTGCTCGACCAGGGGTCGCTGATCTCGGCGGTGGAACGCGTTCAGCCCGATGAGGTCTACAACCTGGGTGCGATCTCGTTCGTGCCGATGTCGTGGGAGCAGGCGGAGCTCACGGCCGAGGTGACCGGGATGGGCGTCCTGCGGATGCTCGAGGCGATCCGGGTGTGTTCCGGGGTGTCGCGGGGTGGGTCGGCGTCCGGACAGATCCGCTTTTATCAGGCGTCGTCCTCTGAGATGTTCGGGCAGGTCAGCGAGACCCCGCAGAACGAGCGCACCGCCTTCCATCCGCGCTCCCCGTACGGCGTCGCCAAGGCGTACGGCCACTTCCTCACCCAGAACTACCGCGAGTCGTACGGGATGTTCGCCGTCTCCGGCATCCTGTTCAACCACGAGTCGCCGCGGCGCGGGGCCGAGTTCGTCACCAGGAAGGTCTCGCTCGGCGTCGCCCGGATCAAGCTCGGGCTGGCGAACGAGCTGCGCCTCGGGAACCTGGAGGCGCGCCGCGACTGGGGCTTCGCCGGCGACTACGTCAAGGCCATGCACCTGATGCTGCAGGCCGCCACCCCCGAGGACTACGTCATCGGCACCGGGCGGATGAAGTCGGTCAGGGAGCTGGTGGAGGCCGCGTTCAGCGCGGCCGGCCTGGACTGGGAGCAGTACGTCGTCACGGACCAGACCCTGCACCGGCCCGCCGAGGTCGACCTCCTCTGCGCCGACCCGAAGAAGGCGCGGGCCCAGCTCGGCTGGGAGCCCAAGGTGTCGTTCGACGAACTGGTCGCCATGATGGTCGAGGCCGATCTGCACCTGCTGAGAGACGGCGGCGACCCCCACGACGACAGCTCCTGGCCGTGATCAGGGCGGCGACCCCTTCGGCGCCGCCCCCCTGCTCCGCCCGTAGCGGCGCCCCCTGACCTTGATCATGGCGGCAGCCGTCGCGACGACAGCTCATGGCCCTGATCAGAGGGCGGCCCCTCTGGCGCCGCCCCGTCCGGTCCGGCCGCGCGGCGGCGTCCGCTTCTTCCCCTTATGACCTCTCCCTCTCCTTTCGTTCCTGGCTCCTCACTGCGCCTCGCCTCTTACGGCGCGCTCAGGGGGTGAGCGCGGCGCGGTAGGCCCCCGGGGTCAGGCCGAAGCAGCGGGTGAACCAGCGGGTCAGGTGGCTCTGGTCGGCGAAGCCGGACGCCGCGGCCGCCCCCGCGATGGGAGTGCCGGTGGCGATCAGGTCGCGGGCCCTCCTCAGCCTGAGCTGGCGCTGGTAGTCGCTGGGCGCCATGCCGTAGGCGGCGTGGAAGGCGCGGTAGACGGTGTACCGGCTGGCGCCCGCCGCCGTGGCGAGGTCGTCGATGGTGAGGTCGTCGGTCAGGCGGTCGTGCAGGACGCTCCTGGCGCGGGCGGCCGTGGCGTCATGGCGTACGCGGGCGGTGGCCACGGGGGAGGCGGCGGCGCGACGTACGATGGCCGCGATCGTGGCGGTGAGCAGCTCGTCACGGCGCAGGGCGGTCGCGCGGTCGTCGAGGAGCGCGGCGTGCAGGGCGCGCAGCGCGCCCGCGAGCGCCGGATCGTCCACCACGGGGCTGGCGAACAGCGGCAGGCTCGCGCGGCGGCCTGTGGCGTCCTCCAGCGCGTCCGTCACCAGGGCGGGCCCGATGTGCACCATCCGGTACGTGAAGCCGAGCGCGTTCGCGGCGTGCCCGTCGTGCGGGTCCTCGGGATTGAAGGCCATGACCATGCCGGCCGCGCTCGTGTGCGCCGCCCCCCGGCACGTGAACGCCTGCGCCCCGTGCTCGGTGACCCCGAAGGAGTAGGTCTCGTGGCTGTGCCGGTGGTAGACGTGCCGCTCGAAGTGGGCGTGCATGGCCTCGAGCGGCCGGTCGGGCGACCTCCAGTAGCGGGACCAGTCCTGCGTCACCCTTCCACTCTATTGACAAAGAGAGTTTTTACGTAAAGGATTGTTTTTGCGATGAGAGACGTCCTGTACCTGGAAGAGATCGAGCAGGCAGAAGCCCTGCTCAAGCCGCAGCGCGTGGAGGTGCTGCGGCAGCTGGCCGAGCCCCGCACCTGCTCAGAGGTGGCGGAGCGACTCGGCCAGACGCCGCAGCGGGTCTACTACCACGTCAAGCGGCTGGTCGACGCGGGCCTGGTGGACCAGGTGGCCGAGCGCAAGGTGCGCGGCGTCCACGAGGGCATCTACCAGGCGGGCGCGCGGTCGTACTGGCTGTCGCCCCGCCTCGTCGGCCGCATCGGGCTGCGCAAGGCCCGCGACGAGCTGAGCCTCGGCTACCTGCTCGACCTCATGGAGGAGGTGCAGGCCGACATCGCGGCGCTCGACCGCAGCGCCCCTGAGCTGCCGTCCATCGGGCTGTCCGGCGAGATCCACGTGCGCCCTGAGCGACGACAGGAGTTCCTGAACGAGCTGCAGACCCTGCTGCAGGACCTTTTCACCCGATACGGCGGGGACGAAGGCGACGCCTTCAAGCTGGCCATCGCCTGCTACCCCCATGCCGCACCCCAGTCAGAAGGAGAACGAGACGATGTCTGAGCCGTTGACCGTGCGTGCCCGCATCCCCGCCGGCGTCGAGGAGGTGCGCCGCGCGCTCACCGACCCCGAGGCGCTGCGCGGGTGGCTGGCCGAGCACGTGGACGTGAACCTCGCCGAGGGACGCTTCGGGTTCTGGGGGCGTACGACGCCCGAGGGTGACGCGCCGCACCAGCGGCTGCTGCACGCCGACGAGCGTACGCTGCGCTTCGCCTGGCTGCTCGACGGCGAGGAGACCACCAGCGAGCTGACCTGGGAGGCCGACGGCGAGCACACCGTGGTGACGCTGTCGCAGACGCACTTCGACTTCCAGGACGTCATCACCGGCAAGAGCATCAGGGGCGTGCTGCAGACGTACTGGTGCCTGGTGCTCACCAACCTCGCCGAGCACCTCGAAGGCCGCCCGCTCACCGACAAGATCGACTTCACCTCGGCGGAGATGCGCACCACCGTCGAGATCGCGGCCTCGCCCGAGCAGGTCTTCGATTCGCTCACGTCCTCCGAGGCGGTCTCCAAGTGGTTCGGCTTCCCCATCGAGATCGAGCCGCAGGTCGGCGGGCGGTTCGCCATGGGCGGCTTCGACAACGACCCCGACCCCGCGCGGATCCTGGAGCTGGAGCCGGACCGCAAGCTCTCGGTCGGCTGGGGCGAGAACGGCGTGGGCTCGTGGGAGCTGGAGGGGTCCGGCGGTAAGACGCGACTGACGCTGGTGCAGAGCGGCTTCGACGAGTCGCGGCCGCCGTACGCGGCGTGGGGCGGGTTCGTGTCGGGGCTGGCGGAGCTGCGCCGCTACCACGAGATCCCGAACTGGCAGCCGATCATCACCGCGTAGCTGTGCCGGATCTCTGTGCCGGGTCTCTGGGCCGGCGCACGAGCGTTCAAGACAAGGCCCTATCGGCCCGGAATGCTGCTGACCATGCGTTTCGACACCAAGATCGGCATCGTCGTCCGCTCGGACCTCGCCGCCTGGCAACGCTTGAACGTCACCGCCTTCCTCGCCAGCGCCATCGCCGGCGGGCGGGCGGAGGTGATGGGGGACGATTACGAGGACGGGTCGGGGAACACGTACCTGCCGATGTTCCGCCAGCCCGTGGTCATCTACCAGGCGGACCTCGCCACGCTGCGCACGGTCCGCGAGAAGGCCGTGGGACGGGGGTTGGGCGTGGCCGTCTACACGGAGGACATGTTCAAGACGGGCAACGACGAGGACAACCGGGCCGCCGTACGCGCGTACCCGGCCGAGGACCTCAATTTGGTCGGATTGGCCCTGTACGGCCCCAAAACCCCGATGGACAAATCCCTGAAGGGCCTCACCCTCCACCCCTGACGCGAGGAAGGTCGCCCGCAAAGCGGCCGCAGGGACCGGCCGCAGAGTGGCCGTAGGGACCAGCCGCAGAGTGACTGCGGAGACCAGCGCAGAGTGGCCGTAGGGACCGGCCGCGGAGTGGCGCAGGGACTGGTCGCAGGGGGCAGCCGCTTTCGGCACCAGCCACCTTCGAACCGAATGCGGTTCTGTGGATGACCCCCCTCATCCACAGAACCGCATTCGGCCCTGGTTCTGCGGCCCCGAGCCGCCATCCTCAAGCCATGACCCGCCCCACCACCCACACACCCCAGCCCCCCACCCACAGCGCCCAGCCCACGCCCCACACGCCCCGGCCTACCACCCCCACACCCCAGCCCACGACCCACCCCAAACCGACCAAGACGCCCCAGCTCCTACCGCTCCCAGAACAACCACTCCCGCCCGCGGAACAACCACCCGCGTTCGCGCGGCGACCGCAGACAGGCATCGGGCGACCAGAGACCGTCGCCACCCGACCAGAAGCACTCACGAGGCGAGCGGAGGCGCCTGCGGATCGGCCTGAGAAGCCTGCGGGTCGATCAGAAGAGCTCGTGGGCCTGCCGCCCCGTTCACGCTCAGGACGGACACCCGCCCCCGTGCCCCTGATCGAGCGGGCCCGCAGCATCACCATGGCCGTCCCGCACGCCGTCGTCTGCGGTCAGACAGCCGCCCACATCTGGGGCCTCCAGATCACGGCCACTCCCGACCACGAGTGGCCCGTCGAGGTGACAGCCCCCACCCACCTGGCGATCCCCGGCTGCGTGACCTACCTGACCCCACTCCCGCAAGAGGACATCACCGGCCACAAAGGCGTCCGCCTCACCACCATGGAACGCACGGCTCTCGACTGCGCCCGCCGGCTACCCCGCCCGGAAGCGGTCGCCATCCTCGACCAGTTCGCCCGCCGAGGCGTGGACCTGGAAGCCCTGTGGCACCGCCCCCTCAACTCCTGGCGCCTGCGCGACACCCTCGGCCTCGCCGACAGAGGAGCCGCCTCACCCAGGGAAAGCTGGCTACGGGTGATCCTCGTGGACGGCGGCCTTCCCAGACCGACCACCCAGATCAAGGTGCAACTGAGCGAAGACCGCTCCGCCTACCTCGACCTCGGCTGGGAGGAGTACAAGGTCGCCGTGGAGTACGACGGCCGCGAACACCACACCTCACCCGCCGACCAGCAACACGACGCGGACAGGCGAGAGGAGTTGCGCCGCCACGGCTGGCGAGTGATAACCGTCCGCCGAGACGTCATCCCCGCCCAGATAGCCGACCTCCTCCACCAGGTGGCCAACACGTTGATCGAACAAGGCTGGCAACCCGGCCCCCAAGGAACGACCCGCATCCTCTCCCGAATCCGCGCCGCCCGCCGCAAACCCCGCTACCGCTAACCCAGCGCAGTCATCGGCGAATCACACAGCCAACGGTCCCTGGCCCTGCCAACGGACGCCCCACGGATGGGCGCCCCACGTTCGCCATAGAGGGTGGCCGAGGGGCGCTAGCCGATTCTCACGGGGAGTTCCTTGATGCCGTTGATGAAGTTCGAGCGGAGGCGGCGGGGTGCGGCTGACTGGTGGATGCGGGGGTGACGGCGGGCCAACTGCTCGAAGAGGATGCGGAGTTCCAGCTTGGCGAGGTGGTTGCCGAGGCAGAAGTGGGCGCCGCCGCCGCCGAACCCGATGTGCGGGTTCGGGTCGCGGCCGATGTCGAAGACGTCGCCGTCCGGGAAGACGGAGGTGTCGCGGTTGGCGGAGGCGTAGAAGACGACGACCTTGTCGTCCGCCTTGATCTCCTTCTCCCCGAGCACCTGGTCGGCGGTCGAGGTACGGCGGAAGAGGTTCACGGGGGAGACCCAGCGGACGATCTCGTCGGCGGCCGTCTTCGCCAGCGTGGGGTCGGCTACCAGCCGGTCCCACTGGGCGGGGTGCTCGAAGAAGGCGAGCATGCCGCCTGAGGCCGCGTTCCGCGTGGTCTCGTTGCCGGCCACCACCAGAAGGAGGACGAACAGGTCGAACTCATCCTCGGCGAGCGTCTCGCCGTTCTCGTTGGGCTGGAGCAGCCGGGTGACGATGTCGTTCCTGGGGTTGGCCTTGCGCTGGGCGGCCAGCTGGTTGGCGTACGCGTACACCTCCATGGCCGCGTCCGAGCCCTCTTCCGGGGTGGGGGCGAAATCGGGGTCCTGGGCGCCGATCATGCGGTTCGACCAGTTGAACAGCTTGTCGCGATCTTCGACCGGGGCCCCGAGGAGTTCGCAGATCACGTACAGAGGGAGGGGTGCGGCGACCTCGGTGACGAAGTCGACCTCGCCCGTGACCTTGTCGAGGAGGTCGTCGCAGATGTCGCGGATGTGCTGTTCGAGGGCGCCGATCGTGCGCGGGGTGAAGCCCCGGTTCACCAGGGCGCGCCGGCGCGTGTGCTCGGGCGGGTCCTGGTTGAGCATCATGAGGCGCTGCAGCGCGATCTGGTCCTCCTCCAGCTCGTCGAAGAGGGCGAGCCTGCGATGGGAGGAGAAGAGCTCGGAGTGGCGCGAGACGTGGACGACGTCGTCGTAGCGCGTCACGGCCCAGAAACCCGGGTCGCCCTCGTGCCAGTGGACCGGAGAGTTCGCGCGCAGCCAGGCGAGCTGGGCGTGGGGTGGTCCAGCGGTGGCGTATAGGTCCCTGTCGACCAGGTCGATGTGCACGCGGGGTCACCTCGTAGGTCAAGCGCTTGGTTGGGTCATCGACACCGTACTTGAAACGTGTTCTATTACGCCACTGTACGCCCGTCAAGGAGGGGTGCGGATGGCTCCGGATGCGCTCCGGGTGCGCTCCGGATGCGCTTTCGACGTGCCCCTGCTGGTGCTGGTGGCGGGCTTGGCGGGGGGCGAATGTGATGGCGGGAAGGAAAGGCGAAAGGGGTATATCGGGTGGCGTTTCGGTTATATCCGGATGTTCTTCGGGCGAGGGCGAGCGCCACGGTGGGTGGGGTCCGGGTTGGGGCGAGAGGGTGGTTTTTCGAGGTGCGTGGCGCCTCATCCGTCCCCTAGGTATCGGTCCCGAGGCTCGCCTGGAAACATCGGACGACCCCGCGCCTCTTGACACGTTGCACTTTGCCGCACGAGCATCGTGAGGCGAGACATCCGATGTATAGGTGAAGGATGCGGTGTGAAGCTGCTGCGAGTAGGACCTGTCGGCCAGGAGCGACCGGTGGTCATGGACGACGCTGGCAACCTGCGTGACATTGGCGTACCCGAGATCGACGGGGCTTTTCTCGCCTCCGGGGGAGTGGCGCGGGTCAGAGAGGCGCTGGAGCGGGGCGACCTGCCCGTCGTGGAGGCCGAGGGGCTGAGGGTCGGGGCGCCGATCGCGCGGCCGGGAAAGATCGTGTGCATCGGGCTGAACTTCAGCGACCACGCCGCCGAGTCGGGCGCGGCGGTCCCGGCGGAGCCGGTGGTGTTCATGAAGGCGAGCAACACCATGGTCGGCCCGTACGACGAGGTGCTCGTGCCCCGCGGCAGCGTGAAGACCGACTGGGAGGTGGAGCTGGCCATCGTGATCGGGCGGGAGGCCCGCTACCTCGGCAGCCGGGAGGAGGCGCTGGAGGCCGTCGCCGGGTACGCGATCTCGAACGACGTCTCCGAGCGGGAGTTCCAGCTTGAGCGCGGCGGCCAGTGGGACAAGGGCAAGTCGTGCGAGACGTTCAACCCGCTGGGCCCCTGGCTGGTGACGGCCGACGAAGTGGGCGACCCGCAGAACCTGGCGATGCGCCTGTGGGTGAACGGCGAGCTGCGCCAGGACGGCGACACCAAGAACATGATCTTCGACGTGGCGGAGGTCGTCCGGTACCTGAGTCAGTTCATGGTGCTGGAACCGGGCGACGTGATCAACACGGGCACCCCGGCCGGCGTCGCCATGGGCATGCCGGGCCAGCCGTACCTGCGCGCGGGTGACGTCATGGAGCTGGAGATCGAGGGCCTCGGCCGGCAGCGGCAGACGGTGGGGCAGGCATGACGGCAGGCATGACGACCCCGACGTACCGGATCGTGGGCATGGAGACGCACGACGTGCGTTTCCCGACGTCGCGCGAGCTCGACGGCTCCGACGCGATGAACCCCGACCCCGACTACTCCGCCGCGTACGTGGTGCTCAAGACCGACGACGGACACGAGGGCCACGGGTTCGCGTTCACCATCGGCCGGGGCAACGACGTGCAGACGGCGGCGATCGGCGCGCTGCGGCCGTACGTGATCGGCAAGGACGTCGAGGACCTCGGCGCGCTCTACAAGGAGCTGGTCAACGACTCGCAGCTGCGCTGGCTGGGCCCGGAGAAGGGCGTCATGCACATGGCGATCTCCGCCGTGGTCAACGCGCTGTGGGACCTGAAGGCGAAGCGGGCCGGCAAACCGCTCTGGCGGCTGCTCGCGGACATGTCGCCGGAGGAGATCGTCGAACTGATCGACTTCCGTTACCTGAGCGACGCGCTGACCAGGGACGACGCCCTGGAGATCCTGCGCACGGCGGAGGACGGCAAGGCCGAGCGCATCGCGCGGCTGCAGGAGACGGGCTATCCGGCGTACACGACGTCGCCAGGCTGGCTCGGCTACGACGACGAGAAGCTGCGCCGGCTCTGCAAGGAGGCGCTTGAGCAGGGCTTCGGCCAGATCAAGCTCAAGGTGGGCGCGGACCTGGAGGACGACAGGCGGCGCTTCAGGGTGGCCAGGGAGGTGTGCGGCGCCGGCTTCCCGATCGCCATCGACGCCAACCAGCGCTGGGACGTCGGCTCGGCCATCGAGTGGGTGAACGCGCTGCGCGAGTTCGAGCCGCACTGGGTCGAGGAGCCGACGAGCCCCGACGACGTGCTGGGGCACGCGGCGATCGCGCGGGGCATCGCGCCGATCCCGGTGGCGACCGGCGAGCACGTCCAGAACCGCATCGTCTTCAAGCAGCTGCTGCAGGCCGAGGCGCTGTCGTACGTGCAGATCGACGCCGCCAGGGTGGGCGGGCTGAACGAGAACCTCGCGATCCTGCTCCTGGCGGCCAAGTTCGGGGTGCCGGTGTGCCCGCACGCGGGCGGCGTGGGGCTGTGCGAGCTGGTGCAGCACCTGTCGATGTTCGACTACGTGGCGGTCACCGGCACGATGGACGGCCGCGTCATCGAGTACGTCGACCACCTCCACGAGCACTTCGTCGACCCGGTGGTCATCAAGGACGGCAGGTACGCGGCCCCGTCGCGCCCCGGGTTCAGCGCGGAGCTGCGCGAGGAGTCGATCGCCGCCCACACCTTCCCCGGTGGCGAGGTCTGGAGGGACGCATGAGTGACGCGCTGAAGGCGGTCGTGACCGGCGGCGGCTCGGGGATCGGCCTGGCGGCGGCGTCGGCGCTGGCGGTGCGCGGCATGCGGGTCGCCTGCCTCGACCTCAACCCGCCGGGTGAGCCGTTCATCGGCATCAAGGCCGACGTCACGGACGACGCCGCGGTACGCGCCGCGGTGGCGGAGGCGGCCGAGCGGCTGGGCGGCATCGACGTGCTGGTCAACAATGCCGGTATCGGCGCCCAGGGCACGATCGAGGACAACCCGGACAGTGAGTGGCATCGGGTGTTCGACGTGAACGTCCTCGGCATGGTCCGGGTCGCGCGGGCGGCGCTGCCGTACCTGCGCAGGTCGGAGCATGCCGCGATCGTCAACACCTGCTCGGTCGCGGCCACCGCGGGGCTGCCCCAGCGGGCGCTGTACAGCGCCACCAAAGGCGCGGTGCAATCGCTGACGCTCGCCATGGCCGCCGACCACATACGCGAGGGCATCAGGGTCAACTGCGTCAATCCGGGCACCGCCGACACCCCGTGGGTGGGCAGGCTGCTGGAGGCGGCCGACGACCCCGAGGCCGAACGCGCGGCGCTCAACGCCAGGCAGCCGATGGGCCGCCTGGTCAGCGCCGAGGAGGTCGCCGCGGCGATCGCCTACCTCGCGAGCCCCGAGTCCGCCTCGACCACGGGCACCGCGCTCGCGGTGGACGGCGGCATGCAGGGCCTGCGACTGCGCCCCGCCAACTGAACAGCCGCCGCCGAAGGGCGGCACGGCCGTAAATGCGCCGACCGATGGCCGGCGGCCCCGCAGGCCGCCGGCCGACGGCCCTCCCACCAGAGGGCCAGGCAACTAAGGAAGGTACCCCCCATGAAGATCGGACGGGCGGTCGCGGCAGCGGCCATGCTGGCGGTCGTGACCGCGTGCGGTGCAGGCGGCACGACGGCGGAAGGAGGCGGCGGCGGGAAGATCGGCATCGACCATCCCCGCGCCGACTCCGACTTCTGGAACTCCTACATCAAGTACGTCCCGCAGATGGCCGGTGAGCTCAAGGTGGACCTCATGCCCGCCACGAACTCGCAGAACGACGTGGCCAAGCTGGTCAACAACGTGCAGGCGCTGGTCGGCCAGGGCGCCAAGGTCATCGTCATGGCCCCGCAGGACACCGGCGCCGTCGCCACCACGCTGCAGCAGCTGGAGAACAAGAAGATCCCGGTCGTCACCGTGGACACCCGCCCCGACAAGGGCGACGTCTACATGGTCGTCCGCGCCGACAACCGCGCGTACGGCACCAAGGCGTGCGAGTTCCTCGGCGAGAAACTCGGCGGGAAGGGCAAGGTGGTGCAGCTGCAGGGCTCGCTCGGCTCGATCAACGGCCGCGACAGGTCGGAGGCGTTCCTCGACTGCATGAAGAGCAAGTTCCCCGGCATCACGGTGTTCAGCGAGCCGACCGAGTGGGAGGGCACGAAGGCGGCGTCGATGCTGCAGACCCGCCTGGAGCAGAACCCCGACATCAAGGGGATCTACATGCACGCGGGCGGCGTGCACCTGGCGCCGACGCTGCAGGTGCTCAAGCAGAAGGGCCTGCTGCTCCCCACCGACGACCCCAAGCACATCTTCGTGATCTCCAACGACGGGATCCCGCAGGAGTTCGAGGCGATCCGCAAGGGCGACATCGACGCGACGGTCTCGCAGCCGGCCGACCTGTACGCCAAGTACGCCCTCTTCTACGCCAAGGCCGCCGCCGAGGGCAAGACGTTCAAGCCCGGCCCGACCGACCACGACAGCACGATCATCGAGCTGCCGAACGGCCTGGAGGACCAGCTCCCCGCGCCGCTCGTGACGAAGGAGAACGTGGACGACCAGGCCCTCTGGGGCAACCAGGTCAAGTGATGAGCACCCACGTCGAAGCCAGGAACGTGGTCAAGCGCTTCGGCCCGACGACCGCGCTCGACGGCGCCGGCATCACGATCGCCGAGGGCGAGACGCACGCGCTGGTCGGCAGGAACGGCGCCGGCAAGTCCACGCTGGTGTCGATCCTGACCGGGCTGCAACGGCCGGACGAGGGCGAGGTGCGCTTCTCGGGCGAGCCCGCGCCCGCGCTCGGCGACCGGGACGCCTGGCGGCGGCGGGTGGCGTGCGTCTACCAGAAGTCCACGATCATCCCGGCGCTGACGGTGGCCGAGAACCTGTTCCTCAACCGCCAGTCCGAAGGGCGCACGATCAACTGGCGGGCGTTGCGGGCCAGGGCCAGGGAGCTGCTGGACACGTACGAGGTGGACGTGGACGCGCAGGCGCTGGCCGGCGACCTGAGCGTCGAGCAGCGCCAGCTCGTGGAGATCGCCCGCGCGCTGTCGTTCGGCGCCCGATTCATCATCCTGGACGAGCCGACCGCGCGGCTCGACGGCCCGGCGATCGAGCGCCTGTTCGCGCGCATGCGCTCGCTGCGCGAGCAGGGCGTGACCATGATGTACATCTCCCACCACCTCGACGAGGTCTACGAGATCTGCCAGAGCGTCACGGTGTTCCGCGACGCCCGGCACGTCCTGACCAGGCCGGTCGCGGGGCTGCCGCACGACGAGCTGGTGGCCGCGATGACCGGCGAGGCGACGGCGGCGTACGAGGCCCGCGAGCACACGCCGGCCGAGCGGGTCGTGCTGGAGGGCGCCGGGCTGTCGCTGGCCGGCCGCTACACCGGCGTCGATCTCGCGGTCAGGTCGGGCGAGGTCGTCGGCCTGGCCGGGTCGGCGAGCAGCGGCAAGGTCGGCCTGGCGGAGACGCTGGTGGGGCTGCGCAAAGCGGACGCCGGCACGGTCACCGTCAACGGCACCCAGGTCAGGCCGGGCGACGTGCCCGCCGCCATGCGGGCCGGGCTCGGGTTCGTCCCGGAGGACCGCCACCACGAGGGCTTCGTGCCGCTGCTGTCGGTGGGGGAGAACGCCACGTTTCCGATCGCCCGCAAGCTGGGCCGCTTCGGCATGGTCTCGCCCGCGCGGCGCCGCGCCGAGGCCGAGCGACTGATCGGCTCCCTCGACATCAAGACCGAGGGGCCCGACCAGCCGGTGGGCGACCTGTCAGGAGGCAACGCGCAGAAGGTGGTGTTCGCACGGGCGCTGGTGGACGATCCGGCCGTGCTGGTGGTGATCAACCCGACCGCCGGCGTCGACGTCAAGGCCAAGCAGGCCCTGCTCGGCGCCGTCGAGGACGCCGTCGAGCGCGGCGCGGGGGCGGTGGTGGTCTCCGACGAGCTCGACGACCTGCGGATCTGCGATCGGGTGCTGGTGATGTTCCACGGCAGGGTCGTCAAGGAGGTGCCGCGTGGCTGGAGTGACCACGAGCTCGTGGCCGTGATGGAAGGCATAGAAGAGTGACTGCTTTGACGGCTCCCGCGCCGCGGGTGCGGCTGGCCAAGTTCCGCGATCTGACGCTCGTCCCGGTGATCGTGCTCCTGCTCGTCGTGGGCGCGTTCCTCGACCCGACCTTCCTGACGGCGGGCAACCTGACGAACGTGCTCCAGCAGCAGGCCGCGATCTCGCTGCTAGTGCTGGCCGAGGCGATGATCCTGATCGCCGGCAAGTTCGACCTGTCTCTGGAGTCGACGGTCGGCACCGCGCCGGCGATCGCGGTGATGCTGGTCATCCCGGTGTCGGCGGGCGGCTTCGGCATCGGCCTGCCCGGCGTGCTGGTGATCCCGCTGGCGCTGCTCGTCGGAGCCGCGATCGGCGCGTTCAACGGCTTTCTGATCGTACGGTTCCAGCTGTCGGCGTTCATCGTCACGCTGGCCATGCTGATCATCGTGCACGGGCTGCTCCAGGGGCCGACCGAGGGCAAGACGCTGTTCGAGCTCCCCGACTCGATCCTCTACCTGGGCAGCGCCATGTGGCTGGGCCTGCCCGCCGCCATCTGGATCGCCGGCGTGCTGTTCGCGGCCGGCATCTTCGGCCTCGGCTACCTGCGGCTCGGCCGCGCGCTCTACGCGATCGGCGGCAACCTCGACGCCGCCCGCGCCGCCGGCATCCGGGTCGATCGGGTCCTGTACGGCGTGTTCATCCTGGGCGGCACGCTCGCCGCGCTGGCCGGCGTGCTGGAGACCGGCCGCCTCGGCGCCATCGGCAACCAGCAGGGCGTCGGCTGGATCTTCATGGTGTTCGCCGCGGCCGTCATCGGCGGTGTCAGCATGGACGGCGGCAAAGGCACCATCCTCGGCGCGCTCACCGGTGTGCTGGTGATCGGCCTCGTGCAGAACATCCTCACCCTCATCGGGGTGTCCGGCTTCTGGCAGCCGGTCATCTACGGCTCGATCATCCTCATCGCACTCATGATCAGCAGGATCGCCGGCGGAAAGGCGCAGGATTGATGGACCGGATCGACCTGCCCCGCGTCGGCTTCGGCGGCGCGCCCATCGGCAACCTGTACGACGCGGTGGCCGAGGACCAGGCGCGGGCCACCGTCGAGGCCGCCTGGCAGAGCGGCATCCGCCTGTACGACACCGCGCCCCACTACGGGCTCGGCGTGTCGGAGCGGCGGATCGGCGCGGCGCTGGCCGGCCGGTCGGGTTACCTGCTGTCCACGAAGGTGGGCCGGCTGCTGCGGCCGGTCACCGTCACCTCCTCCGAGCAGGGCGGGCGCGCGGAGCTGGGCTTCGACGAGCCCGACTACCTGGAGCGGGTGTGGGACTTCTCCGGCGATGGCGTACGCACGTCGCTCGCCGAGTCCCTCACCCGCCTCGAGCTGCCCGGTGTGGACATCGCCTTCATCCACGACCCCGACGACCACGCCGACCAGGCGATCAAGGAGGCGTATCCGGCGCTGGCCGAGCTGCGCGCCGAGGGGCGGATCCGGGCGGTCGGCGTCGGCATGAACCAGTGGCAGGTGCCGCTGCGGTTCGTCCGCGAGACCGACATCGACGTGGTCATGCTGGCCGGCCGCTACACCCTGCTCGACCAGTCGGGCCTGCCGCTCCTGGAGGAGTGCGCGCGGCGGGGCGTCGCGGTGCTGGCCGCCGGCGTCTTCAACAGCGGCCTGCTCGCCACGCACGAGCCCGCGGGCACCTTCGACTACCTGCCCGCCCCCGAGCATCTGGTGGCGAAGGCGCGGCGCATCGCCGCGGTCTGCGAACGCCACGACGTCACCCTGCCCCAGGCCGCGCTGGCCTTCCCCCTCCGCCACCCGGCGGTGACCACGATCGTCGTGGGCGCCCGCACCCCCCAGGAGGTCCAGGAGAACACCACCCTCCTGGATCGCCCAGTCCCCGAGTCCTTGTGGACGGACCTCACGGCGGAAGGCCTGCTCTAGGACTTCAGGAAGAGCCAGTGCTTTGACGGGCCCGGTTCGTACGGTGAGTCGAGGCGTTTGGCCACCACGCCTGGCAGGCCCTGGTCGCGGGCGGCCTGGCGGACCGGGGCCAGGTCGCCGGGCCACGATGGGGCGGTCTGCCAGTGGGCGCCGGTGAGGGCCAGCGCGTCCAGGGCGGCGCGGCGCACCGTGTAGGGCTCGCCGGTGAGCGTGTGGCCGTCGTCGTACAGGAGGTCGTAGAAGACGAGCAGCTCGGCGCCGCCGAGCGTGACCAGCTCGCCGTCCAGCACCGCCGTGCGGCTGCCGAACGACTCGGCCAGCCCGCGCAGCCAGGGGTGCTCGCCGGCCGCCTCGGTACGCCCGCCGTCGATCGGCACGAGCAGCCGCCGCCCGCCCCACGCGAACTCGAAGGCGTACGCCGAGACGTCCTTGGGCGGCCGGGAACGCGGGGTCGCCTCCATGGGGGCGAGGCCGGGGAACGGGTCGCGGACGGCCGAGCCCATCCGGTGGATCATCCAGTTCTTGCCCCGCGTACGGAACAGCACGAACCGGCCGGAGGCCCGCTCGCCGTTCAGCACGACCTTGACCTCGCGATCCGACCACTTCTCCGTCTCGTATGTGCCGGTGTCCCAGACGGTCATGGTGCCGCCGCCGTACTCGCCCTTGGGGATCTCGCCGTGGAAGGTGAGGTACTCCATGGGGTGGTCCTCGGTGTGCACGGCGAGATGGTTGGTGTCAGGGTCGGCGGGCAGCCCCTTGGGCACCGCCCACGAGACGAGCACGCCGTCGCGTTCGAGCCGCAGGTCCCAGTGCAGGGACCGGGCGTGGTGCTCCTGGATGACGAACGCGTTGCCGCCGGGGGTGCCGCCGGGGGCATCGGGGATGGGCTCAGGCGTGCGGCCGGGGTCGCGTTTGCTCCGATAATGCGTCAGTTTGTCGGGCACAGAACCGGTACTACCCGCTGCCACGCAGGCTGATCGCGGCTAATCCTCCGATGTGTCAGTCCATGTCCAGGGCCCGCCGCAGCCACGCCTCGACCCCCGCGACGTGCACGGTCGCCCACGAGCGCGCCACGTCGGCCTGGCGGCCGGCGATGGCCTCGTAGATCGCGCTGTGCTGCTCGCGGGTCTTGTCCATCGCGCCCTCCTGGGTGAGGCCGCGCCAGATCCTGGCCCGGGTGGTCGGCCCCGACAGGCTCTCGATGAACGAGCACAGCACGCTGTTGCCCGAGCCCTGCGCGATGCGGTGGTGGAACTCGAGGTCGTTGGCCACCAGCTCCTCGACCGTCGGCCGCTCGGGCAGCTTGTCGAGGATCACCCGCAGCTCCTCGACGTCGGCGTCGGTCATCTGTTCTGCGGCCATCGCGGTGGCGGCCGGCTCGAGGATGCGCCGGACCTCGAAGAACTGCAGGACGGTGTCGTCGCGGTGCAGGTCGAGCACGAACGACATGGTGTCGAGCAGCAGCCGGGGCTCGAGGCTGGTGACGTACGTGCCGTCGCCCTGGCGTACGTCGAGGACGTTGATGAGCGACAGCGCCCTGACGGCCTCGCGCAGCGAGTTGCGTGAGAGGCCGAGCCGTTCGGCCAGGTCGGCCTCCTTGGGCAGGCGGTCTCCTGGCGCCAGCTCGCCGGAGACGATCATCTGCTTGATCTTGTCGATGGCCGCGTCGGTGACCGCCACGCTCTTCTCCCTAGACATCGGATGTCTAGGAGTCTAGAGCCTGGAAGCGGACCGGATCGACCCCCGCGTGGCGACGAACCTGACCGCGCGCCTCCAGCGTACGCAGATGGGCCGCGGCCTCCCCGGCCGCCATGCCCCTCAGGACCGGGGGCAGTTCGTCCCACGGCCGGTTCCACGTCATCATCGCGGCGACCTCCCAGATGGTCAGCGGCTGCGCCTGCCCGGCCAGGAGGGCGCGCAGCCGTTCGAGTTTCTCCTCGTGATGGTGGCGGATCTCGGCGGCGCGCGCCGCAACATCCGAAAATATCCACTCATGGGCGGGGAGAGCGTCGAGCGGGCCACTGGCCGCCGAGAGGTCGCCGATCCGGTCCAGCGAGTTCAGGAAGTCGCTGAGCGGATCGACGTCGTCGCGATCGTACGGATAGATCCCCACGTGCGGGGTGATGTCGGGCAGGACGTGATCACCGGTGAACAGCCGGTCCGCGTCCTCCAGATGCAGGCAGATGTGTCCCGGTGTGTGGCCAGGCGTGTGGAACGCCCGCAGCTTGCGGCCCGGCAAGTCCACCAGGTCGCCGTCACGCAGCTCGCGGTCGGGCAGGGCGGGCGGCGCGGGCCTGGTGCCCATGACCTGCCTGGCCTCGCCCGGGTCGGCTCCCGCGCGGCGCAGCATGTCGCCCTGGAAGTCGTCGTGCTCGCCGGCCGCGTACTCGGTCATGAGCCTGACCAGCGCGGCGTCGTCCTCGTGCATGGCGATCCAGCCGCCGGACGCCTCGCGCACCTGCCCGGCGAGCCCGGCGTGGTCGGGATGGAAATGGGTGACGACCACCCCGCTCACCGTGCTCACGTCGATGCCGAGCGCGGCCAGGCCGCCGGCGAGCGCGTCCCAGGCGTCGGGGTGGTTCCAGCCGGCGTCGATCAGCACCGGGCCCCTGGGCGACTCGACGGCGTAGACGAGCGTGTAGCCGAGCGGGTTCCCCGGGATCGGCACCGGCACGCTCCACACGCCGCCGCCGAGATCCTGCGGACGCTGCTCAGCGTACGGTCTGCGCCTGGTCTTCATCTGCCCCCGATTCGTGGTGGTTCGTGGGTAAGAGCGCCTGCTGCGGCACTCGGATACCCGTTCAGCCGATTCGTTCCAGAATGGTGGCGGTGGCCAGTGCGCCGCCCGCGCACATCGAGACGAGCGCGGTGCTGGAATCGGAGCGTTCGAGCTCGTGCAGCGCCGTGGTGATGAGCCGGGCGCCCGTCGCGCCCACGGGGTGGCCGAGCGCGATCGCGCCGCCGTTGACGTTGACCCGGTCGAAGTCGGGCTCGTGCACGCTCGCCCACGACAGCACGACAGACGCGAACGCCTCGTTCACCTCGAACCTGTCGATGTCGCCGATCGTCATCCCGGCCGACGCGAGCGCCTTGGCCGTCGCCGCCACCGGCCCGTCGAGGTGGTAGTACGGCTCCGCCCCCACCAGCGCCTGCGCCAGGATGCGGGCCCTGGGCCGCAGGCCGTGCCGCCGCGCCGCCGTCTCGCTCATCACCAGCACGGCCGCCGCGCCGTCGGAGATCTGCGAGGACGTGCCTGCCGTGTGCAGGCCGCCCTCCACCACCGGCTTCAGCGCGGCCAGCCCCTCGACGGTGGTCTCGCGCAGGCCCTGGTCCCGGCGGACGCCGCCCACCGGCACGATCTCCCGCTCGAACCGCCCGTCGGCCCACGCCTTGGCCGCCAGCCGCTGCGAGCGCGCCCCGAACCAGTCGAGCCGCTCACGCGTCAGCCCGCGCCTTTCGGCGATGCGCTCGGCCGCCGTGAACTGGTCGGGCAGGTCGATGGCCCAGTCGTCGGGGCGCGGCCTGGCGGGGCGTACGTTGCTGCCCAGCGGCGCCCGGCTCATGACCTCGACGCCGCAGCCGACGCCGGCCTCGATCACGCCCGCGCCGATCAGCGCCGCCGCCAGGTGCACCGCCTGCTGCGACGAGCCGCACTGGGCGTCGACGGTGGTGACCCCCGTCTGGTAGGGCAGCCCGGCATAGAGCCAGGCGTGCCGCCCGACGTGGCCCCCCTGCTCGCCCGCCTGCGTCACGCAGCCGGCGAACACCTGCTCGACGATCGCCGGGTCGATGCCCGCCCGATCGACGAGCCCGTTCAGCGCCGTGGCCAGAACCTGTTGCGGTTTCAGCTCCGCCAGCCAGCCGGCTCGTTTGCCGATCGGTGTGCGTACGGCCTCGACGATCACGGGTGTGCCCACAGCCGCCTCCAGAATTAAGCTCTGGCGCGACTGTAACTGGTTCTACTTCGTTGCGGAACCCTCCCACTTCGGCGGCAGGCCGAAGGTCTCGAACAGCTGCTCCTCGAAGAACATGCCGACGTGGCTGACCCGGTCGCCCGACAAGGTGAGCACCATGATGGCGAACCGGCCGTAGACGCCGTCCTTGCGGTGATAGACCGCGAACGCCGGCTGGCCGTTCGCCGCGACCGGGACCAGCCGCAGATCACCCGCGCGCTCCGCCGGGCACTGCGTCCTGGTGAGCTCGGCGATCGACTCGGGACCTTGGTACCAGCCGGTGAACGGCGGCATCTCCCACACCGCGTCCTCGGTGAACAGGTGGACCAGGCCGTCGACGTCGTAGTTCTCGAACGCGGCGACGTAGCGGTCGAGCAGGTCGCGCTGCTCGGACGTCAGCGGCTCGACCGGGTCGTCGATGCTCGGCGCCACCTCGTCGAGCTGGGCGCGGGCCCGCTGCAGCAGGCTGTTGACCGCCGCCGTCGAGACCCCGACCGCCTCGGCCACCTCGGCGGCCTTCCACTTGAGCACGTCGCGCAGGACCAGCACCGCCCGCTGGCGGGGCGGCAGGTGCTGCAGCGCGGCGATCAGCGCGAGCCTGATGCTCTCGCGCGAGGTCACGATCGCGGCCGGGTCGTCGGCGCCGGCACCCGTCAGGGCGTCGGGCGCGGGCTCCAGCCACGGCACCTCGTCGTCGCGGACGAGCGGCGCGGCGGCCTCTTGGCTGGGAGCGCCGAGCCCGGTCGGCAGGGGGCGCCTGGAACGGCTGTCGAGCGCCGTCAGGCACGTGGTGGTCGCGATGCGGTAGAGCCACGTGCGCAGGGACGAACGCCCCTCGAAGCCCTCGTACGCCTTCCACGCGCGCAGGTAGGTCTCCTGCACGAGATCTTCGGCGTCGTGCACCGAACCCATCATGCGATAGCAGTGCGCGAGCAACTCGCGCCGCATGGGATCAGCCTGGCGGAGGAAGTCCTCACTCGTCGGCTTGTCGGTCATACCCCCCTGTATAGCCCCCGCCACCGACAGAATCCCAAAATCCCCTCCGGAGAAGAAAGAAGAGACCAGACACACCAGCCCGCCCCACCCGACGACGAGAGCGGGGACCGCTCAGGATCACCGACAGCGGGTAAGGGGTGGGCGCCGATGGAGCGGGGTCCTCGACGGCGGGGGAGAACCTCACCCCTTCCCCCGGAAGGACCGGTTGCGCGGCGGCGGGGGAGGGGTGGGCGGGCGATGGCCCGGCCCCGGGTCGTTTTCGATCTGTCAGATGTCCGCGAGGAGGCGGGCGGCGGCCGTTTCGATGCGGCGTTGGATCTCGTCGTACGTGCGGCGGCCGCGCAGCATCTCCAGCAGCTCCTGGACCCAGACGCTGGCCAGGGAGCCGGCGAGGTCGACCTGCTCCTCGGTCGCCTCTTGCAGGGTCAGGCCGTCGGCTGAGACGCGCAGCAGCAGGCCGGTCATGCGGTCGCCGAAGGGGGTCTGAACCTCGGCCATGATCAGGGAGCGGATGAGCGCGTCGGCCAGCTCGGGCTCGCGCATGAGCCCCCTGGTGGCCCGCATCAGCACGTCGACCGCGCGGCTGGCCGGAGTCGCGGCACCCGGCGGGCGCCGCTCGATGCTGCTCTCCAGCAGGTCGATCTCCTCGCCGACGACGGCGACGACGAGGTCCATCTTGGACGGGAAGTAGCGATAGAGCGTGCCAAGCGCCACGCCCGCGCGCTCGGCCACCGTCCGCATCTGCATGGCCTCGACACCGCCGCGTGAGGCCAGCGCCGCCGCGGCCTGGACGATGCGCTTGCGGCGTTGGTGCTGGCTGCGGGTGCGGACGCTGTGCCCGCCCGGGGTGGAACCGTTCTCCATGGTGCCCTCGGAGTCGCTGGGGGGCGCCGCGGGGGTGGCGTGCGTGGAACGCATGAGAACACGTTATCTGATTTCTTCTTGACGCGGCTTGTTACTCGCGGGTCACAAACCGGCCCTATAGGCCCATGTCTCCGGCGTTACACGGATATATCCGGCCTTATGTAGATAGGTGGCCGCTGGACAGACATTAGAATCTGTTCTAGTTTGCGAATCGGCTTACCTAGCGCTTGCTGGAGGAGCGATGACCGCGGACACGCTCGCCTCCCTGCTGACCGCACGCGCCCACGACGACCGCCCCGGGCTCGTGTTCGAGGACAGGGTGTGGACGTGGCGCGAGCACGTCGTCGCCTGTCACGAGGCCGCCGCCCGCCTGTCCGCGCACGGCCCTGGCACGCACGTCGGTGTGTTGAGTGAGAACGTTCCCGACCTGGTCTTCCTCATCGGCGGCGCGGCGCTGGCCGGCCACGTGGTGGTGGCGCTCAACCCCACCCGCCCGGCCCCGGAGCTGATCCGCGACGCCCGCGCCACCGACGTCACCTTGCTCCTGGCCGACACCCCCTTCACGGACCTGGCCACCGAGGTTTCCAGGGAACTGGGGCTGGAGTCCCACCCGCTCGCCATGAACTCGCCTCCGCACGCTTCCTCCGCCGATCAGGAGCGTGCTGACCCGCAGGGGGGCGAGCTGGTGATGCTGATCTTCACCTCGGGGACCTCGGGGCGGCCGCGCGCTGTCCGGGTCACGCAGCGCAAGCTGGCCGTGCCCGGGGTCAGTCTGGCGGCCATGCTCGGCCCCGACGACGCCGTCTACTGCTCGATGCCGCTGTTCCACTCGGGGGCGCTCATGGCCGCGTACGCCCCGGCCGTCGCGTCGGGGGCCCGGCTGGTGTTGCGGCGACGCTTCTCGGCGACGGGGCTGCTGACCGACATCAGACGGTACGGCGCCACGTACCTCCACTACGTCGGCAAGGCGCTCTCCTATGTGCTCGCCACCGAGGAGCGCCCCGACGACGCCGACAACCCGTTGCGGATCGCGTTCGGCAACGAGGGCAGCGCGGTGGCGACCAGGCGGTTCGGGGAGCGGTTCGGGTGCCGGGTGATCGACGCGTTCGGGTCGACGGAGACGGCCATCTCGCTCACTCCCGACCCCACGGGCCCGCCGGACTCCCTCGGCCGGCTCCCTGACGGCGTCCACATCCTCGACCCGTTCACCGGCCGCCCCTGCCCGCCCGCCAGGATCGAGGACGGCCGCCTGCTCAACGCGGAGGAAGCGGTCGGCGAGCTGGTGAACACGGCAGGGCTGGGGCTGTTCGACGGCTACTACAACGACCCGGAGGCGGACGCGGAACGGGTCAGGGACGGCGCGTTCTGGTCCGGCGACCTGGCCTACGCCGATGCGGAAGGCCACGTCTTCTTCGCGGGACGAGGCACGGAACGGCTGCGCGTGGACGGCGAGAACCTCGCCGTGGCGCCCATCGAGGCGGCGTTACGCGAGTTCGCCGGGGTGGTGGAGGCGGCGGTCTACCCGGTGCCCGACGCGGCGGCCGGCGACCAGGTGATGGCGGCGCTGGTGCTGGAGGGCGGCTTCGACCCGGAGGCGTTCACCGGCTTCCTGGCCGGCCGCGCCGACCTGGGCGTCAAGGCGCTGCCCCGCTACGTCCGCATCGCCCGCGAGCTGCCGCAGACACCCTCGCACAAGGTCGTCAAGCGGCACCTCGCCCGCGAGGCGTGGCGCACCGCCGACCCCGTCTGGTGGCGCACGCGGCACGGCTTCCGTCCGCTCACCGACGCGGACGTGAAGGGCATCGAGGACGACTTCGTACGGCACGGCAGGCGACACCTCTTGGAGACGTAGTGGATTTCAACCTGGACGAAACCCAGCGGGAGCTGAAGCAGCTGGCGGCCGATGTCCTGTCGAGAGAAGGGCCGGAGGAAGGGGACGAGGAGCGGCTGTGGCAGGCCGGGCTGCTCAGCGTGTGCGTGCCCGAGGCGGCGGGCGGCGCGGGGCTCGGCCCGGTGGAGATGGCCGTGGTGCTGCGCGAGGTCGGCGCCCGCGCGGCCCCGGTGCCCGCCCTGCCGGTGCTCGCGGGCCAGCTCCTCTTGGCCCGGCACGCGGCCCCCGACCGGCAGCGGCCGCCCGGCGCCCGGCTCACCCTCGCGCTGCGCGAAGCCGGCGGCCCTCTGGCCGACCCGCCCCGCACCACCGCCCGCGAGGTGAGCGGCGGGTGGGAGGTCAGCGGGCGCAAGACGGGCGTGCCGCACCCGGACGGCGCCGGGGTGCTGGTGACGGCGGACGAGGGGCTGTTCCTGGTGGAGAGCCTGGCGGGCACGCCGGAGCACACCTCGACGGGCGAGCCGGCCGCCACGATCGTGCTGGACGCGACCCCGGCCGAACGCGTGGCAGGGCCCGAGGGGGCGCGGGACGCCGTCCAGGTGTTCATGGCCGCGGTCGCCGCCCAGGCGAGCGGGGTGCTGGCGGGGGCGCTGGAGCTGACCACCGGCTACATCAAGGAGCGCAGGCAGTTCGGGCGGGCGCTGGCCGAGTTCCAGGCCGTGACGATGCAGATCGCCGACGTCTACATCGCGGGGCGGGCGCTCGACGTGGCGATGTGGTCGGCGGCCTGGCGGCTGGCCGAGGGGCTGCCGGCCGAGCAGGACCTGGCGCTGGCGGCGTACCAGGTGGGGGAGGCGGTCAAGGCGCTCTACACCTGCCAGCACCTGCACGGCGGGCTCGGACTCGACGTCACCTACCCGCTGCACCGCTACTTCGCCCAGGCCAAGCACCTGTCGCACCTGCTCGGCGGCGCCGACGCCCAGCTCGACCTGATCGGAGCGCTCGTCTGATGCTCATCGACCTGACCCCCGAGCAGCGCGGGCTCCGCGACGAGCTGCGCGAGTACTTCGGTTCCTGCCTGACCGCCGAAGACCGGGCCAAGATCGCCGACGATCCGTTCGGCGAGGCGTACATGGAGCACTGCCGCCGGCTCGGCAGGGACGGCAAGCTCGGCCTCGGCTGGCCCAAGGAGTACGGCGGAGGCGGCTACGGCCCCCTGGAGCAGCAGATCTTCGCCAACGAGATCGCCCGCGCGGGAGTGCCGTACCCGATCATCACCGTGCAGACGGTGGGCCCCACGCTCATGCAGTACGGCACCCAGGAGCAGAAGGACTTCTTCCTGCCCCGCATCCTGGCCGGCGAGTGCCACTTCGCGATCGGCTACAGCGAGCCAGAGGCGGGCACCGACCTGGCCGCGCTGCGGACGACGGCGGTGCTGGACGGCGACCACTACGTCGTCAACGGCCAGAAGATCTTCACCAGCGGCGCGCACTACGCCCAGTACATCTGGCTCGCCGCCCGTACGAACCCGACGGCCAAGCGGCACAAGGGCATCACGATGATGATCGCCGCCACCGATGACCCCGGCTTCTCGTGGACGCCGATCGTCACCATGGACGGCCGCCACCACACCAACGCCACCTACTACTCCGACGTGCGCGTGCCGGTGGACATGGTGGTGGGCGAGGTGGACCGCGGCTGGGACCTCATCGTCAATCAGCTCAACCACGAGCGGGTCACGCTCGGCCCCGCGGGCAACATCGGGCAGACCTACGACAGGTTCCTCGCCTGGGCGCGGCGCACGGGGCTGGACGCCGAGCCGGGCGTGCGGCGGGCGCTGGCCGCGGTGTGGGCCGCGTTCCGTACGAACGAGCTGCTCAACTGGCAGGTCGCGGCCAACATGGACCTCGGCTGGCTGGGCGCGCCGGACGCGTCCGCGACCAAGATCTACGCCTCCGAGCGCATGCAGGAGGTCGGCAGGATCGTGGGGGACGTGCTGGCGAGGTACGGCGACCCGGCCGACCCCGAGACCGCCGAGCTGATCGAGCGCACCGACCACGCGAGCAAGGGGGCGGTGGTGCTGACGTTCGGCGGCGGGGTGAACGAGGTGCAGCGGGAGCTGATCGCCATGCTCGGCCTGAGCCTGCCGAGGCCGCCCCGATGAGCGGGGTGCTCGGCGAGGAGGAGCTGCACGAGCTGGCCGCCAAGCAGGCGGCGCTCGGCGAGGTACGCGGCACGCCGGCCGACGACCCCGTCAACGTCCCCATGATCCGGCACTGGCTGACCGCCATGGGCGACACGAACCCCGCCTACCTCGACCGCGGCCTGGCCCCGCCCGCCATGGCGCAGGTGTGGACCATGCGCGGGCCGGGCGGCAGGGACCGCTCGCCGGTCGACGACCTCCTGGCCGCGCTCGACCGCGCCGGCTACACGGGCGTGGTGGCGACGAACTGCGAGCAGACCTACCACCGCCACGTACGGGTGGGCGAGCGGCTCACCCCCGCCACCCGGCTGTCGGGGTTCGCCGGGCCGAAGCGCACGGCGCTGGGCACCGGCTACTTCACCACCTGGAACGTCACCTGGTACACCGACGAGGACGAGCCGGTCGCCACGATGATGTTCCGCGTACTCAAGTTCCGCCCCCCGGACAGGGAACAGGCCGAGGAGCGGAAGCCGTACCCGCTGCGGCCGGCCGTGAACGACGACACCGCGTTCTTCTGGGAGGGCGCGAAGCAGGGCGAGCTGCGCATCCAGGCGTGCGCCGAATGCGGCGAGCGGCGCCACCCGCCGGGCCCGCTCTGCCCGCGCTGCCGCTCCGCCAACCGGGGTCACACGGTGGCGAGCGGCGAGGGCGTGCTGTTCAGCTACGTCGTGCACCACCATCCGCCGGTGCCGGGACGGGAGACGCCGTTCGTGGTGGGGGTGGTGGAGCTGCCGGAGGGTGTCCGGGTCGTGGGCGACGTCGTGGGCTGCCCGCCCGAGGACGTGGAGGTCGGGATGCGGTTACGGGTGCGGTTCGACGCGATGGACGCCGAGCTGGTGCTGCCGAGATGGGAGCCCGCATGATCGGGACGACGCTGCCCGAGCTGACGATCGAGCTGACGCCGACCATGGTGATCTCGACGGCGCTGGCCACGATGGACTTCACGCCCGTCCACCACGACACGGCGCTGGCCCGCGCCCAGGGCTCGAAGGACATCTTCCTCAACATCCTGACCACGATGGGCCTGGTGGAGCGGTACGTCACCGACTGGGCGGGCCCCGGCGCGATGATCAAGGCCATCGACGTACGGCTGGGCGTGCCGGCGTACGCGGGGGACCGGCTGACCTTCAGCGGCACGGTCGTCGAGGGCGCGGACGGCGCGACGGCCGTGCGGGTGCGCGGCCGGGTGAGCCTCGGCGACCACGCCACCGCGACCGTCACGTTCATCCAGGGGGAGAGCCAGTGAACACCGCCATCGCGGGCATCGGCGCCACCGAGTTCAGCAAGCGGTCGGGACGTTCCGAGCTGCGCCTGGCCGCCGAGGCCGTGCTGGCGGCGCTGGACGACGCCGGCCTGTCGCCCTCCGACGTGGACGGCCTGGTCACCTTCACCCAGGACAGCAACCAGGAGATCGCCGTGGCCAGGGAGACCGGCATCGGCGAGCTGACCTTCTTCTCCCGCGTCGAGTACGGCGGCGGCGCGGCCTGCGGCACGGTCGCGCACGCGGCCATGGCGGTGGCGACCGGCATGGCGAGCACGGTGGTCTGCTACCGGGCCTTCAACGAGCGTTCAGGGCGCCGGTTCGGGCAGCCCAACTCGGGGCTGAGCGGGCAGCCCACCTCGCAGGGGCTGGAGATGAGCTGGCACGTGCCGTACGGGCTGATGACGCCCGCCGCCTGGGTCGCCATGTTCGCCCGCCGCTACCAGCACGTGTACGGCGCCACCTCCGAGGACTTCGGCCGGGTGGCGGTGGCCATGCGCCGGCACGCCGCCACGAACCCGGCCGCCTGGTTCCACGGGCGGCCGATCACCTTGGCGGAGCACCAGGCGTCCCGGTGGATCGTGGAGCCGCTGCACCTGCTCGACTGCTGCCAGGAGAGCGACGGCGCGGTGGCCCTGGTCGTCACCTCGGCCGAGCGCGCCCGCGACCTGCGCAGGTCACCGGTCCTGATCGCGGCCGCCGCGCAGGGGGCGGGGGCCGAGCAGATGATGATGACCAGCTACTACCGCGATGACATGACCGGACTGCCCGAGATGTCCGTCGTCGGGCGCCAGCTGTGGGCGAAGTCGGGGCTGTCGCCGGCCGACGTCCAGACGGCCATCCTGTACGACCACTTCACCCCGTTCGTGCTGACCCAGCTGGAGGAGCTGGGCTTCTGCGGGCGCGGCGAGGCGGCGGGCTTCGTGCGCGACGAGGGCATCGAGCTGGACGGGCGGCTGCCGGTCAACCCGCATGGAGGGCAGCTCGGGGAGGCGTACATCCACGGCATGAACGGCATCGCCGAGGCCGTCCGCCAGATCAGGGGGACGGCCGCCAACCAGGTGCAGAACGTCGCCAACGTCCTCGTCACCGCCGGGACGGGAGTGCCGACGAGCGGGCTGATCCTGTCCGGCGGCTGACCGCCCCGGCGGCGTCACGGGGCGGTCAGGGGCGGTCAGGGGTTGACGAAGACCGGCATGGAGAAGAAGACGATCATCGCGATCGCCACGCACAGCAGGAAGCCGACCACTTCCCACACCCAGTCGTAGTGGCGGTTCTTGCGGCGGCGCTGCTTCGGCGGGCGCGGGGTCACCTCAGGGCGGCGCTTGGTGACGGGACGGGCGCGTACGGGACGCGGCGCGATCAGCGACGCCTCCTGCCACCCCGCCTCCAGCCCGGTCTCCCGCCCGGTCTCCCGCCCGGTCTCCCGCCCGGTCTCCCGCCCGGTCTCCCGCCCGGTCTCCCGCAGGGCTCCTCGCCTGCTCTCCTGCCCGAATTCCCGAGCGGTCCTGGTCTTCTGGCCGCTGCTCCACGGGGTTTCGCGGGCGGCGGCCGCTTCCGGCTCGGGGGTGGCGGGGCGCTCGGGCAGGCGGTAGACGGGCTCGCTCGAAGGTCTGCCCTCGGCCGGCCTGGCCGGCCTGGCCGGCTTGCCCGGGGCCTTGCCGCCGGTCGCGCGGTGGCCCGGCTTGCCCGTCCCGCCGGACTTCTGGGGCCGGTCGGACGGGCGGGAGCGCGGCTTGAACAGCGGCGCGGCGGGCTCGTGGACCGGCTCGTCCGTCCGAGCCGCCCCTGAAGGCATCTCGGGCAGGCGGCGGAACTCCTCGGGCGTGGGCTGCGGCTCCAGCGACGGCTGGCGCCGGTCGCCCCGCGGCGGCGGCGGGACCGGCCGGGCAGGACCCTGGTGGACGAGGACGTCACCCGTCATGTACGGATCGGGCGCGTCCTTCGGCAGGATCACGTCACCCGTCGCGAACGGGTCGGCCGCGTTGGGCTCGGGCTCGGCCAGGTAGAACGGCCGCTCCGGCTGCCCGCCCGACGTACCGGACCAGGCGAGGACGTCACCGGCGTCGCGCGGATCACGCGCGGACCCGCCGAGCGGACCTCGGCCGGCCCGCGGGTCCTTGAACGCGCGGGTCGAGCCGAGCGGGTCGCGCAGCGGCACACCGGGATCGAGTACGTCGCCCGGCGGCCTGAGCGGATCGCGCAGCTTCGGCATCGGCGCCGTGGTGGCGTCGTGCTCGGGCCGGTGCGACGACGCGGGCGGCGTCAGCAGCTCTGCCGGGAAGATCACCGTGCTGGTGGCCGGGTCGGCGTCGGCCAGCGGTTGCGGCCAGACGGGCGGGCTCGGCCAGCGCGGCTTGGTGAACAGCGGGCCGGGCGCGGCGGGGCGCGAGCCGGCGAAGTGGATGCGCAGCGCACCCGGCGGCTGCGGCCACGGCAGGCGGCCCAGCACGTCGGGCAGCGGCGCGACCCGCAGGGCGCCGTACACGTCGGCGATCGGCTTGGGCAGCCGGACCCCGGTGGAGGCGAGCGCGGTGCCCAATGCCTGCCTGAGCTGGTGTCCCGCTCCGACCGCCAGCTCCTCGGCGGTGTCGGGCGCGACGTCGAGCACCCAGGCCAGCTCGGCCTTGCTGAGCCCGCACACCGCGCACAGCACGAGCACCTCGCGCTGGTGCGGGCGCAGCTCGCGCAGGGAGCGCTCGACGAGCGCGGTGGCCGGGTCGATGAGCGGGTCGACGGTGGGGGGAGAGTAGACGATGTCCCTGCGGTGGATCTCGCGGCGCGCGAACGCGTAGAGCGCGGCACGCGGCGGAGCGGTGGCCGGGACGCCGTTGAGCACGGACGCCAGGACGTCGGACGCCGCGCCGAGATCCCCGAGCTGGTCGGCGCAGTACGCGAACAGCCCGGCGGCGTGGCGGTCGTAGAGCTCTGCGATCAGTTCGGCGCGCTGGCGCTGATCGGTGAGCGGCTGAGACACGTGGCCGGTCCCTTGCTGGATGCGGACGCTGGGGGGTGAGGGGCGCGTCAGGAGGTTGTGAGCTGATGCGTCAGGATTCGTGAGGGTAATCATGCCAACTGGCGTGGTCCGGCGCACTACCAGATGCGGAATTGCCAGGAATATCCGGTCTTTACACAGGTTTTCAGTGATGCGGCAAGTGAAGCGTTTCAGGAAAACCCGGGAGGACAGGCCGGTCAGGGTCACCGTAGTCTGTGGGTCCAGCAGATCATGCGGCGGTCGTGGCACGGGGGCTGCGGCGCTGCCTCCCGAAGCCCGAAGCGAGAGTTCGCGCGTGATCACATTCGAATCCGTCACCAAACGCTATGCCGATGGCACGGTAGCCGTCGATCACCTCGACCTAGAGGCGCCCACGGGCGAGATCACCGTGCTCGTCGGCCCGTCTGGCTGCGGAAAGACGACGTCCCTGCGCATGATCAACCGGATGATCGACGCCTCGGAGGGCCGCATCCTCCTCGACGGCGTCCCGGTGCAGGGCATCGACCCGCCGACGCTGCGGCGCGGCATCGGCTACGTCATCCAGCAGGCCGGTCTCTTCCCCCACCGCAAGATCGTGGACAACGTCGCGACCGTCCCCTACCTGCTCGGCTGGGACCGCAAGAAGGCCCGCTCCCGGGCCATGGAGCTGCTCGAACGCGTCGGGCTCGACCCGGCGCTGAGCCGGCGCTACCCGTTCCAGCTCTCCGGCGGGCAGCAGCAGCGCGTAGGCGTGGCGCGGGCGCTGGCCGCCGACCCGCCGGTGCTGCTCATGGACGAGCCGTTCAGCGCGGTCGACCCCATCGTCCGTACGAGCCTGCAGGACGAGCTGCTGCGGCTGCAGAGCGAGCTGAACAAGACGATCGTGTTCGTCACCCACGACATCGACGAGGCCATCAAGCTCGGCGACCGGGTGGCGGTGCTGCGAGTGGGCGGCAAGCTGGCCCAGCTCGCCGACCCCAAGACGCTGCTCGCCGCGCCGGCCGACGACTTCGTCCAGGAGTTCCTCGGCCACGACAGGGGCATCAGGCGGCTGCAGTTCGTCTCCACTGAGGGGCTGCGGCTGCGTACGGACCTGACCGTGCCAGAAGGCTCGGCTGCGGCCTCGCCCGAGCCCTGGCTGCTGGTCGTGACCGGCGACGGCCGGCCGGTGGGCTGGCGCACCGGCGAGCCGGGCGGCGAGCTGGAGCCGTTCGGCACCTTCCGGCACGGCCGCGACAGCATGCGCACCGCGCTGGACGCGGCGCTGCTGTCGCCGTCCGGCTACGCGGTGGCGCTCGACGCCGACGGCAAGGTGGCCGGCGTGGCCACCCGGCAGGCACTCGACGAGGCGCTGGCGGAGGCCGCGGATGGGTGACGGTCCTCCCTCCCTGTGGGAGTGGATCGGGCGCAACTGGGACACCGGGCGGGTCGACAGCATCAGCAACCTGCTCACCGACCACCTCGTGATGTCGTTCATGCCGATCCTGCTCGCGCTGGTCGTGGCGCTGCCGCTGGGCCTGGCCTGCGCGCGCTGGCGCTGGCTCTACCAGCCCACCTCCGGGCTGATGAACGTCATCTACGCGCTGCCTTCGCTGCCCGTCTTCATGCTGCTGATCTCGGTGACCGGCCTGTCGCAGACCACGGTGATCATCCCGCTGGCCTTCTACGGCACGGCGGTGCTCATCCCCGCCGTGGTCGACGGCCTCGACTCGGTGCCCGACCACGTCCGGCAGTCGGCCGTCGCCATGGGCTTCACCCCGCTGCGCCGGCTGCTGGCGGTCGAGCTGCCCATCGCGGTGCCCGTGGTGCTGGCCGGCCTGCGGGTGGTCGCGGTCTCCAGCATCAGCCTGGTCAGCGTGGGCGCGCTCATCGGGCAGGGCGGGCTCGGCGGCCTGTTCACCCGGGCCTACCAGAACCCGTTCATGCCGCCGGTCATCACCGGCATCGTGCTCATCGTCGCGCTGGCGCTGGTCGCCGACGGCCTGCTGGTCCTCGCCCAGCGACTGCTGACCCCCTGGGTGCGCGCACGGAAGGGGACCGCGTCGTGACCTGGCTGACCTCCTTCTTCGGCTGGCTCAGCGACTTCTTCGGCGACCCCGCCAACTGGTCGGGCACCGGCGGCATCCCCGCCCGCCTGCTCGAACACCTGGAGTTCTCGGCGCTCGCGCTGCTGCTCGCGGCGGTGATCGCGGTGCCGCTCGGCCTGCTCATCGGCCACACCGGGCGGGGCGAGGTGCTCGTCGTCGTCACCGCGAACCTGGCCAGGGCACTGCCCACGCTGGGGCTGCTGGTGATGTTCGTGCTGCTGCTGGGCACCTCCTCCATCTGGCCGGTGATCATTCCGCTGGTGCTGCTGTCGGTGCCGCCGATCCTGGTCAACACCTTCGAGGGGATCAGGGGGGTCGATCCCGAACTGCGCGACGCCGCGTACGGGATGGGGCTGCGCGGCGGGCAGGTGCTCGGGCGGGTGCTGGTGCCGGTGGCGCTGCCGCTGATCCTGCTGGGCTGCCGGTTGTCGGCCATCCAGGTCGTCGCCACCACGACGGTCGCGGCGTACACCGGGCTCGGGGGGCTCGGCCGTTATGTCATCGACGGTTTCGCGACCAAGGATTACGCGAGCGTCGTCGGTGGTTCCGTACTCATTGTGCTGTTCGCGCTCGTTGTGCAGGTGCTGTTCGCTCTCGCCCAGAGAGTGGCGGTCTCTCCGGGGGTGAGCCGGCGCCTGAAGGTTCGCTAGTTTTGCTGTATAACCTCCCGCTAAGAAGGGAAAAGTCATGAGACGCACGTACGGCATCGCGGGGGTGCTCCTGTCGGCGATGCTCGCGCTGACCGCCTGCGGTGGGGGTGGCTCCACCGGGGGCAACCCGCTCGACACGACGAGCGCGGCCCCCTCCGGCTCGGCTTCCGGCGCGGGAGGCAAGGCGATCGTCGGCTCCTTCGACTTCGACGAGAGCGTGCTGCTCGCCTCCATCTACGCCCAGGCTCTTGAGGCCAAGGGCGTGCAGGTGGAGGAGAAGCCGCGCATCGGCAGCCGCGAGGTCGTCTACGACCAGGTCAAGAGCGGCGGTCTGACGATCGTCCCCGAGTACAACGGCAACCTGCTCGCCTTCGTCGACATCAAGGACACCTCGGTGACGACCGACGAGGTGAACGCGGCCCTCAAGCAGAAGCTGCCGGCCGAGCTCGAAGTGCTCGACTCCTCGCCCGCCGAGGACAAGGACAGCCTCTCGGTCACCAAGGACACCCAGGCCAAGCATTCGCTCAACACCATCGAAGACCTCGCCAAGGTCTCGAAGGACATGGTGCTGGGGGCTCCGCCCGAGTTCAAGAAGCGCTGGGAGTCGCGCTTCAAGGAGGTCTACGGGCTGGAGTTCAAGGAGTGGAAGCCGACCGGCCCCACCACGGCCGACGCGCTCAAGGACGGCTCCATCCAGGTCGGCAACGTCTTCACCACCGACCCCAAGATGACGACGAACGACCTGGTGCCGCTCGAGGACACCAAGAACATCTTCGCCGCCCAGAACGTGACCCCGCTGCTGCACAAGGCGTCCGCCGACGACACGATCAGGACCACCCTGAACGGCATCTCGGCCAAGCTGACCACCGACTCGCTGCTGCAGATGATGCAGAAGATCTCGGTCAACAAGGACGAGCCCGCTACGGTAGCCAAGGAATGGCTGACCGGCAACGGCCTCGCCTGAGCGCCGTCACTCACGTCAGGGGCCTCCGCACGCGCGGAGGCCCGGCCAGCCGCTCGGCGGGGCGGGCGGCGCGGTGAGTGAGCTGTTCACGGAGGCGATGGCACAGCTCGCGGCCGGCGTGGCGGTGGTGACCGCGCGCGACGGGCGCGACGACATCGGCACGACCGTGTCGGCGCTGATGTCGGTCTCGCTGGAGCCGCCGCTGGTGCTGGTGAGCCTGGCCAGCCGCGGCTACCTCACCGAGGTGCTGCTGCGGCAGGACCGCTGGGCCGCCTCGCTGCTGTCGTCCGGGCAGGCGGCCGTCGCCAGCCGCTTCGCCACCGCGGGCCGGCCGAGCGCCCGCCTGCTCGTCGCCGGCACCCCGCACCACCGGGGGCCGCAGACCGAGGCGCTGGTCGTCGAGGGCGGGGTGGCCGCCGTCGAGGCCGAGACCACCAAGGTCGTCGCGGCCGGCGACCACACGATCTTCATCGCCGCCGTCCTCGCCGTCGACTACGTCGACGCCACCAAGCAGCCGCTGGTACGTATCCGCGGCCGCTACCGCTCCATCGCTAGCTGATCCGGTACCACGAGGGGAGCAGGAGCGGGCCGCCGGCGGGCAGGCCCAGCTCGGCCGAGAGGCGCGCGAGCGGCCCCCACGCGTCGAGCCGGATCCTGGCCAGCGCCGCCGACTTGTCCTCGCTGGACTCGGGCCCGCGCAGCCGTTCGAGCGGGTTGAGCCGGGGATAGGTGCGTACGGGAGCGTCGTCGGCCAGCCCCGTGCGCTTCCTGGCCAGCGCCAGCGCGTCCTCGAGGCCGCCCAGCTCGTCCACCAGCCCGTGGGCGTGAGCGTCGGCGCCCGTCCAGACGCGGCCCTTGGCCAGCTCGTGCGCCCGCTCGGGGTTGAGGTCGCGGCTGCGCGCCACCTTGCCCACGAAGTCGTCGTAGATGCGGTCGAGCCAGGCGTTCACCCGCTCCCACTGCTCGGGCGAGAAGCCGCGCGAGGAGGAGAACATCCCGGCGTTGGCCCCCTCGGCCAGCAGCTCGGAGTTGACCCCGATCTTCTCCAGCAGCTCGGCCAGCACCGCCTTGCCGCCGTAGACGCCGATCGAGCCGGTCAGCGTGCCCGGCTGCGCCACGATCACGTCGGCGGCCATCGACACGAAGTAGCCGCCCGAGGCCGCCACGTCGCCCATCGACACGATCACCGGCTTGACCTTGCTCGTCAGCGTCACCTCGCGCCAGACGGTGTCGCTGGCCACATAGGAGCCGCCGGGGCTGTCGACCCGGAACACCACGGCCTTGACGTGCTCGTCCCGCCGGGCGGCGCGCAGCGAGGCGCTGATCGTGTCGGAGCCCATCGCGCCGCCGCCGCCGAGCGGGCTGCGCCCGCTGCGGCCGCTCTTGATCATGCCGGTGCCGTGGACGAGCGCGATGCCGTCGGCCATGGGCTGGGGCAGCTTGCGTACGGAGGCGCCACGGGCGTAGCGGGAGACGTACAGGAGGTGCGCGTCCTCGCCCGCGGCGCGCTTGAGCTCGTCGTAGACCTCGTCGCGGTAGGCCAGCCCGTCGACCAGCCCCGCCTCCTTCGCCTCGGCGGCGGTGAACGGCCCGCGGTCGATCAGCTCGCGCACCTTGCCGGGGTCGAGCCGGCGGCCGTCGGCGATGCCCGCGACGACCGTCTCGGTGACCGACTCCAGGATGCGGGCCGCCGACTCGCGGTGGGCCTCGGTCATGTGGTCCTGGGTGAAGGTGTTGACCGCCGTCTTGTACTCGTGACGCTGGCCGGCCTCGTAGCCGATGCCGAGCTTGGTCAGCGCGCCCTTGACGAACCGCTGCTCCATGGCGAGGCCGGTCAGCCCGACGTCGCCGCTCGGCTGCAGGTAGAGGCGCTCGAAGGCGGTGGCGAGGTAGTAGGGGACGGTGCCGCCGCCGAACTCGCCGAACGTCTCCGCGTACGCGACCGTCAGCTTGCCCGACGCCCGGAACCTGATCACCGCCTGGCGCAGCTCCTGCACCATGGCGAGGCCCAGCGGGTTGCCGCCGATCTTCACGACCAGCGCCCTGACCTTCGGGTCCTGGCGGGCCCGCTTGAGCCCGGACAGGACGTCGGCCAGGCGCGGCTTGCGCATCGACAGCACCGCGGCGAGCGGATCGGACGGCGGGCCCTCGGTGAGGCCCTCGGTCAGATCGAGCTCCAGCACCAGCGGGGCCGTACGCCGCTGGCGGAGCTTGCCGACGGTTTCGAAGATCGCTTTGCCTGCGTCCATAGAAGCCACCCTAAGCGACACAATTCGAAATGCGGCCTTGCCGGACCAGGGGTTCCCGGCTCACATCGTGAGGACGACCTTGCCGGTCGCGTGCCCCTCCTCCTGGTAGCGCATCGCGGGCCGCAGCTCGTCGAACGCGTACGTGCTGTCGATCACCGAGCGCACCTTGCCGTCCTCCATGAGCCCGGCCAGCTCGTCCAGGTTGCGGCGGATCTCGGGGCAGCCGATGACGTTCGCCACGACGGCCCGCTGCGAGACGAACGTGGACGCCGCGACCGTCCCGATGAGCTGCCCCATCGGCTGCACCCACCGCCCCGGCGAGCCGCCGATGAGCACGCACACGCCCTTGGGCCGCAGCACCCGCCGGCACTCGCGGAACTTCCTGTTGCCCGCGATGTAGAGCAGGGAGTCGTAGGGCCGGCCGCCCCTGGTGAAGTCCTCCTTGGCGTAGTCGATCACCTCGTCCGCGCCGAGCGTGCGCATCAGCTCCGCGTTCCTGCCGCCGCACACGGCCGTGACGTGCGCCCCGTACGCCTTGGCGAGCTGCACCGCGAACGTGCCCACCCCGCCCGACGCGCCGTTCACCAGCATCCGGTGCCCCGGCCTGACCTGGGCGATGTCGCGGATCGCGAGCAGCGCCGTCATGGCGGCCAGCGGCACGGCCGCCGCCTCCGCGAACGACAGGTGGTGCGGCTTGCGCGCGACCTTGTCCGCGGGGATGGTGACGTACTCGGCGAACCCGCCGCCCTCGGGCATCGACCACACCTCGTCGCCCGGCGCGAACTCCGTCACCCCCTCGCCGGCCGCGACCACGACGCCGGAGACGTCCGCGCCCAGCACGCTGAGCTGCGGCCGGCGCAGGCCGAGCGGGCCCACCAGGCGGGCCATCAGCGGCTCGCCGCGCATCAGGTGCCAGTCCCAGGGCTGGACGGACGCGGCCTTGACCTGGACCAGGACCTCGCCCGGGCCGGGGGCCGGGCGGTCGAGGTCGGTGAGGTCGAGCACGTCGGGGGAGCCGTACCGGCGGAGGACCCAGGCCTTCATCGCGCATCTCCTTCTGCTGGTTCGCTGCGCTGACGGCCTCAGTGTGAGCGCGGGACCAGGGGCGGCGTAACGGCCGTAAGCGGGACCGTCCGGCAGCCGAAAGTACGACGTGCGAGCCCGCCGAACGGCCCCGGGGAACGGACCCCTGGACCGATGCCCCGGTGTGGTCCGCGCGGCCACCATCGCAGCATGAGAACTCCAGGTGGATGGGCGGTGCCCGCCGGGCTGATCGCGTTGGGGCTCGTGCCCGTGGTGGCCGGGGTGCTGCGGGTGGGCGACCTGCCGGGGGAGGCGGCGCATGGGGTGCCGCTGGCGTTGCACGTCACGGCCTCGCCGCTCTACACCGTGCTCGGCGCTTTCCAGTTCGCGCCGGGGTTCCGGCGGCGCAGGCGCGGGTGGCATCGGGCGGCCGGGCGGGTGCTGGTCGTGGCGGGGCTCGTGTCGGCGCTGTCGGCGGTGTGGATGACGCTGTTCGCGCCGCTCCCGCCGCGCGACGCGGGCCTGCTCACCGCGTTCCGGCTGGTGTTCGGGACGGTCATGGCGGTCGCGCTCGTCCGCGGCTTCGCCGCCGTCCGGCGCCGGGACGTCCGCCGGCACCGCGCCTGGATGGCCCGCGCGTACGCGATCGGCCTCGGCGCCGGCACGCAGGCGTTCACCCTGGGGATCTGGGAGGCGGCGGCGGGCCCGCCGGACGCCTTCGCCCGCGCCCTGCTGCAGGCCGCCGGCTGGGTGATCAACCTGGCCGTCGCCGAGTGGGGGATCCGCAGGTCAGCGCCGCACCCGGCGGGTCTCGTACGCCCACATGGCGATCTCCACCCGGTTGCGGACGCCGAGCTTGGTCATCAGGCTGGCGACGTGACTCTTGACCGTGCTGAGTGAGATGTGCAGCTCGTCGGCGATCTCGCTGTTCGTCCGCCCGCGTGCCACGGTGAGCAGGATCTCCTCCTCCCGCTCGGTCAGCGGCTCGACCGGCTGCGCGAGCGGCTGGGCGGGCCCCGTGCCGGCGAACGCGGACAGCAGCCTCGCCGTGACGTTCGGGGCGATGAGCGCGTCGCCGGCCGCGGCCGCGCGTACGGCCTGGGCCAGCAGGTCGGGTCCGGCGTCCTTGAGCAGGAATCCGCGGGCGCCGGCCCTGAGCGCCGCGTAGACGTACTCGTCCAGGTCGAACGTCGTGATGACGACCACCGCGAGCGGGTCGGCCACGTCGGGCCCGGCCAGCCGCGCGGTCGCCTCGATGCCGTCGCAGCTCGGCATGCGGATGTCGAACAGGCACACCTCCGGCCGCAGCCGCCTGGCCAGCTCGACCGCCCGCGCGCCGTCCCCGGCCTCGGCGATCACCTCGATGCCGGGCTGCGCGTCGAGGATCATCCGTAACCCCGTACGCGCGATCTCCTGGTCGTCCGCGACGATCACCCGAATGGGCTCGCTCACGCCTGTCCTCCCGCCCACCGCTCCGTCCGGCTCGCGGCCGGTCGCCTGCCTGGCTCCGCCTGAGGTCCTGAGCGCGGCAGCAGGGCGGTGACCGTCCAGCCGCGGCCCGGGTTGGGTCCCGCCTCGCAGGTGCCGCCCAGCAGGTCGGCGCGCTCCGCCATGCCGAGCAGGCCGTACCCGGACGAGATCACGGAACGGCCGGCGGTGCTGTCGCCGTCGTCGCTCACCTTCACCCGCACCGACGTGTCGTCCACCGTCACCCGCACGTCGATCCTGGTGGCGTGCCTGGCGTGGCGGCGGGCGTTCGTGACGGACTCCTGGGCGATCCGGTAGACCGCCGCGCCCACCGACGGCGGCACACCGCCGAGGTCGCCGTCGATCTCCAGCACCACGACGGGACCGGCGCCGGACGGCCGTCCCGCGAGCTGTTCGAGGTCGGCGAGGCGCGCGTTGGGCGTCCGCTCGGCGACCTGGTCCCTGCGCAGCACCCGCACCATGGCGCGCATCTCGGCGAGCGTGCGCGACGCCTCGGCCTCGATCACCCGCAGCGCGTCCACGGCCGCTCCCGGGTCGGTGGCGGCGGTCGCGATGCCCGCCTGCGCCCTGATGGCCATCGCCGAGACGTGGTGGGCCACGGTGTCGTGCAGGTCGCGGGCGAGTTGCTCGCGTTCGAGCAGCTTGACCTGGTCGAGCTCGCGCATCCTGGCCCGGGTGAGGAAACGGAAGGTCGCGCCCAGCGCGAACACCGCGAACACGGCGCTGAACGCCCCGAGCACGTCGCCCGGCGCGATGACCCCCGAGACGGTGGCGGTCAGCACCGCGAGCACCATCAGCCCGAGCGCGGCCAGCGCCTCACGCCCGCTGCCCCAGCGGGCGGGCGCGTGGAGCAGGAGCAGCACGTACGCCGACGCCGTCAGCTCCGACAGGTCGGCCCCGGTGGTGAGCTGGATCAGGCCCGTCAGCACGATGGGCACGGCCAGGGCGAGCAGCGGGTGAGTGCGCCGCACCAGCACGGTGGGCAGCAGCGCCAGCGCGAAGATCATGGACAGCGGGCGGTGCTGCAGGTCGTCCCTGAGCAGGCCCTCCAGCACGATGGCCGGCACGAGCAGGCCCACCAGCACCCAGTCGTGCCACACCCGGCACGGGGGATCGGGCGGGCGGGGCTCGCTCCAGATGGAGCGTAAGAAGCCGGGCACGTGCACATCGTACGTTCCCGCGCGCCGCCGGGGGCTCAGCCCCCCGCGGCGCGATGCCGGCGCCCGTCGTCGCCGGAGCGCTTGAGCGCCTGTAGCGGCCGCTCCGCGCTCAGAGCCGGGGGTCCATGCTGGCCTGGGCCGTGGTGGTGGCGCGTTCCAGGTCGATCCTGGAGGTGACCACCGGCGTGCCCGAGGCGTCGAACTGGATCGCCGTCCCCGTGTCCCGCAGGCGCTGCAGGCTCTGCGCGACCGTGAAGTCCGGGTTGGCCTGGCGCAGCAGCGCGAACGCCCCCGCGACGTGCGGCGCGGCCATCGAGGTGCCGCTCTTGTCCCCGTACGCGTCGTCCGGCACCGCCGAGTTGATGGCCACGCCCGGCGCGAACAGGTCCAGCAGCGGCCCCCTGTTCGTGAACGAGGCCAGCCGGTCACCGTCGTCGGTCGCCCCCACGGCGATGGCCGTGGAGATGCAGGCCGGCGAGGCCACCGCGTTGGCGAACCCGCTGTTGCCGGCCGCGACCACGGGCGCCACGCCCAGGTTCACCAGCGCGTCGAACTCCGGCTTGACGCCCGCGGCGGTCGGGTCGCCGTCGCACGCCTCCGAGTACGGCGTCCCGCCGCCCAGGCTCAGGTTCACCGCGGCGACGTTGTGCCTCCTGACCACCCGCGAGACGTACTCGAGCGCCAGCTTCTGGTCGGAGGTGTAGCTGAGGAAGCAGGGCGCGGTGCTGCCCCGCAGCGCGCAGGTCAGGGCGTTGTCCACCCGGCTGAACACCTGGATGGGCAGCAGCCGAGCCTCGGGGGCGACGCCGTTGGCGGGCGCGCCCTCGGTCATCTTGCCCGCCGCGATGCCCGCCACGTGGCTGCCGTGCGAGCACGCGTTCTGCCCGTTGACCAGGCACTGCGCGGTCTCGGCGTCGGCCGCGCCAGGTCCGGTCTGGCTGGGCTGGTTGTTGGGGCAGAGCGAGACCGTGCCGTCGGTGGCGCTGGCGGAGGAGAAGCAGGCTTCGTCCACGATGCGCCCGGTGAAGAACGGGTGGTCCCGGTCGATCCCGGTGTCGAGCACGGCGATGGTGGTGCCGGTGCCGTTCCAGCCCGCCGCGTTCGCCCGGTTCGAGCGGATCAGGGCGGTGCTGACGTCGAGAAAGGGCATGCTCAGCTCGTCCTTGTAGACCGAGTGCACGCGACCGTCCTTCTTGAGCTTGTCGAGCGTGCGCCTGTCCACCTCGGCGACGAAGAAGTGCGGTGAGCCCGTCGCCTCGACGATGCGGCTGCCGTCGGACGCCTGCTCCAGGTCGGCGGCCACCGCCTGCACGCTCTGACCTGGTTTGAGCTGGATGATGGAGCGGACCCGGCTCTTCGCCTGCACCTCCGAGGCCAGCGCCGGGCTGATGATCGGATCGCCCGTGTCGGCGGCGTCGGCGTGGAATGCGGGGGCCGCGTAGAGCACGGCTGATGTGAGGGCCAGCGTCGCCGCGCCGGCCAGCAGAGACCGTAGCCTCACTTGTTCCTCCCGGAGGCTGGAGCCGTGAAGCGCGTCCGGCTCCCGGCTGATTACAGCCGCTACCTCCCCGCCTGTGACAAGTGTGATGTCAGTGACGTATGTGAGGCAGACAAACGATGGAGGGTTCTTTACGGGGAATCGGGAGAAGAGAAGAAGGCCGGTCCATATTCGACCGGCCTTCTCACTTCATGTGGCTATTTGACGGTTTTGAGGATGTTCGTGGTGGCTTTCTTCAGCGCCTTCGCGGACGGCTTGCTCGACAGGCGCACCTTCTCCGCCGCCGTCAGCGCCTTGGTGCCGTTCGTGCCGTGCGCCCAGTTGAGCCAGGCCGTCAGCAGCGCGCCGTCCAGCTTCGCCTTGCCGCTGCTCGTCCCCTTGATCACCCGGTACGCCTTGCCCAGCGACGACGCCTTGGTCAGCTCGGGGAACACCTTGCTCGACTTCGCGATCAGCTTCAGATAGCAGGTCAGCGTCTCGTCGGACAGCTTGCCGCTGCTGCGGTGCAGCTCCACGGCCCACTTCTTGGCGCTGAGCTTCTTGGCCCCGTTTGTGGCCGCGGTGCCCCGCGTGCACACGGCCGCCGCCGGCGCCGCGGGCGCCGCCGTCTGCGTCACGGTCACCGTGACCGTGACCGTCGGCAGCGGTACGGGGCTGGGCGGCGTCGAGGGCTGGTCACCCGGCTCCTCCGGCTGCGGCGTGGGGCCGCTGCTGTCGGTCGGGTTCGGCTCCAGCTCGCCGGGCGGCGGCTCGGGCGCCGGGCTCTGCGAGACGGGCGGCTGCGTGGTGGCCCCCGCGATGGCCGCCGCCAGGTCCAGGCGCGGCGTGGTGACCTGGGCGCCGGCGGCCTCGTACACGTACGGGCGGCCGGTGGTCTTCAGCTTCTCGATCAGTTCGGTCATCGGCGCATCGGGGTTGGCCTCGCGCATCAGCGCCAGTGCGCCCGCCACGTGCGGCGTGGACATCGAGGTGCCGCTGTAGGCGGTCGTCGCGTCGTCCGGCACCGCCGAGGTGATGTCCACGCCCGGCGCGAACAGGTCGAGCAGCGGGCCCCGGTTCGAGAAGTCGGCGATGCGGTCCTCGTTGTCGTTCGCGCCGACCGCCACCGCCGTCGAGACGCAGGCCGGGTGCGCCACACCCTCGTAGTACTCGTTGCCCGCCGCCACCACGGTCGCGATGTTCTTGGCCAGCAGGGCGTCGATCGTCTCCTTGAAGACGGCGCCCTCCGGCTCGGTGTCGCAGTTCGTGTCGTACAGCCAGCCGCCCAGGCTCAGGTTCACCGCGGCGATGGGCTTGGCGACGTTCAGATCCCGTACGTACTCGAGAGCCCGGCGCAGCGACGACTCGTACGCCATGAGGCAGGCCGCCTCGCCGCACAGGTCCTCGTCGTTGATCCGGCTGAACACCTGCACCGCCACGATGCCCGCGCCCGGCGCGACGCCGCCGGTGCCGGCCGCGATGCCCGCGACGTGCGAGCCGTGGTCGCACATGTTCACCGAGCCCAGCAGGCACTTCGGCGTGGTCGCCGAGGCCGCGTCGCCGTCGAGCTGCTCGGTCGCGCCACTCGGGCAGAGCGACTCGACGCCCTCGTCCTCGGTCGCCGAGAAGCACGCCTGGGCCAGGATCCGGTCCTGGAACCACGGGTGGTCCACGTCGATGCCGGTGTCGATGACCGCCACGGCCTGGTTCGCGCCGGTGTTGCCGCCCTGGTGCACCTGGTCGGCGCCGATCAGCGAGAGGTTCGGGGTGACCTCGGCGGGGCTGTAGAGGCGGTCGCGGTGGATGGAGGAGACGCGCGGGTCCGCGGCCAGCTTGGCCAGCTCCGCCGCGGTGCCCTCGACCACCATGAATGACTGGTCCTGCGGTTGCAGCAGCACGTCCACGCTCTCGGCCGCGGCCTGCGTGGCCACGGGGGCGTGCTGGGCCGGGTCGGTCAGCTCGACGATGGCCCGCTCGGTGCCGCCGTCGACGCCTAAGCCCTCCTCGACCTTCTCCTCAGGAGTCCTGGGCGTCTCCTGCGGCGGCGGAGGCGTCTCCTCAGGGGCCGGCTGCTGCTCCGGGGGCGGCTGGGTGCCCGGCTGGGTGACGGGCTGGGTGACGGGCGGGGTGACCGGCTGGGTGGCGGGCGGGGTGGGCGCCGGCGTCGGATCGGCGTACGCCGGGCCCGCGAGCGGCAGCAGGGCCAGCGCGATCGAGGTCACGAACAAGGGGCGGAATCGCACGCGTCCTCCGAGAGGGGATGATCTCGGAGTTTAGGGTGATTTTCCGGGTAGGCACAGGCCCCCGCCCCGCTTTCTCACCGAACTTTCAGCGGCCGCCCCTCAATCGTTCAGCCGGCTGCCCGGGTGCGTGAGCCAGACCGCGCCGAGCGGCGGCACCCGCAGCGTCGTCGAGTACGGCAGCCCGTGCCACGGCTCGTCCCCGGCCTCGACCAGCCCCATGTTGCCCACGCCGCTGCCCCAGTAGTCGTAGGCGTCGGTGTTGACCGTCTCCGTCCACTGCCCCGCGTACGGGAGCCCCAGCCGGTAGTTCTCGTGCGGCCCGCCACTGAAGTTGACCACGCACGCCACCGCCGACCCGTCGTTCGCGTAGCGGACGAACGAGAACGTGTTACCCGAGGCGTCGTCGGCGTCGATCCACCGGAACCCCTCCGGCCTGGAGTCCTGCTCCCACAGCGCGGGGGTCTCGCGGTAGATCCTGTTGAGGTCGCGGACCAGCCGCTGCACGCCCTGGTGCCCGTCGAACTCCAGCACCCACCAGTCGAGCCCGCGGCTCTCCGACCACTCCGAGCCCTGACCGAACTCGCCGCCCATGAACAGCAGCTGCTTGCCCGGATGCGCCCACATGAACGCCAGCAGCGCCCGCAGCTGCGCGAACCGCTGCCACTCGTCGCCGGGCATCTTGCCCAGCAGCGAGCCCTTGCCGTGCACGACCTCGTCGTGGGAGAGCGGCAGCACGTAGTTCTCGGAGTAGGCGTACAGCAGCGAGAACGTCATCTTGTGGTGGTGGTACTGGCGGAAGATCGGCTCGTGGCGCAGGTATTCGAGCGTGTCGTGCATCCAGCCCATGTTCCACTTGAAGCCGAAGCCCAGCCCGCCCAGGTGCACCGGCCGCGAGACCCCCGGCCAGGCCGTCGACTCCTCCGCCACCGTCGAGATGCCGGGGGCCTCGCGGTAGCAGACCGCGTTCATCTCCTTGAGGAACTCGACCGCGTCGAGGTTCTCCCTGCCGCCGTAGACGTTCGGCGTCCACTCGCCCTCGCGGCGCGAGTAGTCGAGGTAGAGCATCGAGGCCACCGCGTCCACCCGCAGGCCGTCGATGTGGAACTCCTTCAGCCAGAACAGCGCGTTGGCCACCAGGAAGTTGCGCACCTCCCTGCGGCCGAAGTCGAAGACGTACGTGCCCCAGTCGGGGTGCTCGCCCCTGGCCGGGTCGGCGTGCTCGTACAGCGGGGTGCCGTCGAAGCGGGCCAGCGCCCAGTCGTCCATCGGGAAGTGCGCGGGCACCCAGTCGAGCAGCACGCCGATGCCGCGCTGGTGCATGCGGTCCACGAAGTGGCGGAACTCGTCGGGCGTGCCGAACCTGGCGGTCGGCGCGTAGTAGGAGGTCACCTGGTAGCCCCACGAGCCGCCGAACGGGTGCTCGGCCACCGGCAGCAGTTCCACGTGGGTGAAGCCCAGGTCGGCGGCGTACTCGGAGAGCTGGTCGGCCAGCTCCACGTACGACAGGCCGGGCCGCCACGACCCCAGGTGCACCTCGTAGATGCTCATCGGCCCCGTCTGCGGCTGCTGCTCGCGCCGCTCGACCATCCAGGCGTCGTCCTGCCAGCTGTAGTCGGACTTGTCGATCACCGAGGCGGTCATCGGCGGCACCTCGGTGCGCCGCGCCATCGGGTCGGCCTTGTCCCGCCACACGCCGTCGGCGCCCAGGATCTGGTACTTGTACCGCTGCCCGGCCCCGAGCCCCGGCACGAACAGCTCCCACACCCCTGAACGGCCGAGCGAGCGCATGGGGTAGGCGGTGCCGTCCCAGTGGTTGAAGTCGCCGACCACCCTGATGCCGCGCGCGTTGGGCGCCCAGACGGCGAACGCGGTGCCCTCGACGTCCTCGTGCTCCATCACGCGGGCGCCGAGCGCCTCCCACAGCTGCTCATGCCGTCCTTCGCCGATGAGGTGCAGGTCCACCTCACCGAGCGTCGGCCAGTGCCGGTAGGGGTCGAGCATCTCGACCGGCTCGCAGCCCTGATATTTCACGCTCAACGTGTACGCGGGCACTTTGTCCAGCCCCGGTACGGTCACCTCGAACACGCCGTGGGCCTGGTGTTTCATGTCGTGGGCAGAGCCGTCCTCGAACACCACGCGCACCCGCTCGGCGAGCGGACGCAGCGCACGGAACACCACCCCGCCGCTGACGGGGTGCGCTCCGAGCACGGAGTGCGGGTCGTGGTGCGCGCCGCCCGCGAGGCGGTCGAGCTCTGTCCTCATCGGCATGCTCCCAACACTGCCCTATGATGACCGTTCCTCCCAGGCACTGCCCGCTTTCACCCTGACAATCACTGCAAGTGCGAAAAACAGGGGTTGTTCTTGGGTTTAGACAAAAGGTGCACCAGGGACGCTTTCCGGCGTTGCTCCCTAAAAGGCGTCCTCCAGGGGGAGGGCGGCGCCCGCCGCCAGGGCGGTCGCGAACGCCTCCCGGCCCAGCGCCTTACGGACGGCCGCGGTGATCCGGTCCACGTCGCCGCGCTCGCCCGGCGGCAGCGGCGCGCCCACCGACTCCCTGAGCGCGGCGGCCCGGCCGAGCAGCCGCGCCGCCTCCTCAGGACGGCCGCCGAGGGCCCGCGCGCCCGCCAGACCTTCGAGTGCGAGCGCCGTCGCCCTCGGGTCGCCGACCTTGCGGGCCATCGCCAGGCCCTGGAGCTGCAGGTCGAGGGCGGCCGCCGGGTCGCCGCGCTGCTCGGCCACGAACCCCAGCTCGGCCAGGATCAGCGCCGCCCCCGGATCGCCCGCCACGTCAGCGACCCAGCCCAGCCAGGCACGCAACCGCCGCTCGGCCTCGTCCAGCCGGCCCTGCCTGCGCGCGCTCAACGCCAGCCCCAGCTCGGCGAACTCCTCGGCGGGCCGGTTCGACTGCGCCACCGCCAGCCGCCTGGCCCGCTCGTGGTGGTCGTCCGCCCGCGCGTGGTCGCCGGTCAGCAGCGCGACCCGGCCCAGCCTGGACAGCGCGTCCGGCACCGTGCTCCACAGGCCCAGCTCCTCCGCCAGCCCCAGCACCTCGGTACGCAGCGCCGCCGCCCGCTCGTAGTCGCCGGTGATCTCGGCCAGCGTCCCCAGGTTCTCCGCCGCCCGCAGCTCACCCCACCGGTCTCCGGCCGCCCTGAACATCGCCAGCCCGCGCTCGGCGTGATCGCGTGCGGTGCCGAGCTCGCCGAGCAGGCCGGCGTGCCGGCCGAGCGCCGTCAGCGCGGCGGCGGTGCCCCACTCGTCGCCCAGCTCGCCGAACTCCGCCAGCGCCGCCCGCATGAGGCCCACGCTCGCCGACAGATCGTCGTACCCGTACAGGGAGTGCCCGACGAACCACCGCACCCGCGCCCGCCGCCCAAGATCGGCGATCTCCTCGAACCGCAGGCCACCCACCGGCACGAGCCTTCCCGCCAGCAGCGTCACCCCCGCGAGCCACGCTTCAGCCTCCGCCGCGCCCGTGTCGCCCGTGCCCGGGGACAGGGCCGCCTCCAGGGCGCGCCTTGCCTCGCCGAGCCGGCCGCGCAGCACCCGATACCAGGTCAGGGAGTTGACCAGGCGCAGCGCCTCGGCCGCCGTCCGCGTCCTGACCGCCGTCTCCAGCGCCGCCCGCAGGTTCGCGCCCTCGGCGTCGAGCCGGGCCAGCGCCTCCCGCTGGCCGTGGCCGCGCAGCTGCGGCTCCAGCCGTTCGGCCAGGGCAGCGTAATGGCGTACGTGCCGCAGCCGCACCTCCTCCAGCTCCCCGGCCGCCGCCAGCCGCTCCACGCAGTACGCCGCCACCGACTCCAGCAGCCGGTACCGCGCCTCGTGCGGCGCCGTCCTGACCACGAGCGAGCGGTCCACCAGGCGGGCCAGGAGGTCGAGCACGTCGAGGCCGGGCTCGGCGCAGACGTCCTCGGCCGCCTCCAGCGTGCAGCCGTCGGCGTGCACGGCCAGGCGGCGCAGCACCACCCGCTCGGCGTCCGTCAGCAGCTCCCAGCTCCAGTCGATCATCGCCCGCAGCGTGCGCTGCCTGGCCGGCGCGTCGCGCATCCCGGAGGCGAGCACCCTGAACCGGTCGTCGAGCCGCTCCACCAGCTGCCCGGGCGTCAGCGTGCGCATCCGCGTGGCGGCCAGCTCCAGCGCGAGCGGGACCCCGTCCAGCCGCGCGCAGATCTCCACCACGTCAGGATCGGGGGCGACCGAGGCGCGGGCGGTGAAGAGGGTGACCGCCGCGTCCAGGTCCAGCGGGGGCACGGCGTAGATCACCTCGCCCTCGATGCGCAGCGGCTCCTGACCGGTGGCCAGCATCCGCAGGCCGGGCGCGGCCCGCAGGAGTCGCGCGGTCAGCTCGGCGACCTGCTCGATCACATGCTCGCAGTTGTCCAGCACCAGCAGCGCGCGCCGCCCGGCGAGGACAACGGGCAGCCGATCCAGAAGCGAGCCCGGAGCGTCGTCGTGTAGGCCGAGGACGTCGGCGATGGCCTCCGCCACCTCCATCATCCGCGCCGCCGGGCGGAGCGCGGCGAGTTCGACGAGCCAGGCGCCGTCGAAGGGCGTCTCGTGCTGAGCGGCGGCGGCCAGGGCGAGGCGGGTCTTGCCGACGCCTCCCGGGCCGGTGAGGGTGACGAGCCGATGATCGCGGAGGAGAGCGCGCACCTCGGACACCGCCGTATCCCGCCCGACCAGGGGAGTCAGGGGAGCGGGGAGGTTCGTCCCGGGCCGCGCCTCGGGTGGCGGCGCGCCCGGTCGCATGCCGGTCGAACCTCGGGTGGGCGCGTTCGTGAGGGTCGGGTCCTGGCGGAGGACGGCTTGGTGGAGGGCCGCCAGGTCGGGGCCGGGGTCCAGGCCCAGTTCGTCCTTGAGCCGACGGCGGAGGTCCTGGTAGGCGTCCAGCGCCTCGGTGGGGCGGCCGGCGCCGTAGAGGGCGCGCATGTGGGCGGCGCGCAGGCGTTCCCGCAGCGGATGGGCGGTGACGAGGTCGGGGAGATCGGCGGCGACCAGCGCGTGCTCGCCCAGTCCGAGACGGGTCTCGGCCAGCTCCTCGTACGCCACCAGCCGCTGCTCGTCGAGCCTGGCCACGGCGGCGACGGCGAAGGGGGCGTCGGCGAACTCGGCGTAGGCCGGGCCCCGCCACAACCCGAGCGCCTCGCGGAGCAGGGCGGCGCGCTCGTCCAAGGCGGCGGTGTGCCGGGCGCGCCGCAGCAGCGACTCGAACAGGGCGGCGTCCACGGACGCGGGCTCGACGCGCAGGGCGTACCCGGGCGGGCGGTACGCCACCAGCTCCCGATCACCGAGGGCCCGGCGCAGCTGCGACACCTTGACCCGCAGCGCGGCAGAGGCGTCGGCGGGCGGCCGCCCGCCCCAGAGGTCCTCGACGAGCCGGTCGGCGGAGACGGTACGCCCGGGGTCGACCAGCAGCCTGGCCAGCAGCGCGCGGACCTTGACCTCGGGCACCCGGACCGCACGCCCGTCCGCCGACCACACCGCGAGCGGCCCCAGCACCCCGAACCGCATCCGAAGAACCCCCATAACCAACTCAGAACCCGACCATAACCGCCCACCAGCAGCCTGGATCCCGACGCGACATCCTCATCCCTAAGGAACACCGAAATGTCGGAAAATATCTCCGTTCTGGGCCTCGGCCTCATGGGCACCGCGCTCGCCAGGAGCCTGCTCGCCGCCGGCCACCAGGTGACGGTATGGAACCGTACGCCCGCCAAGGCCGACCCCCTCGTCGCCGAGGGCACCAAGCAGGCGGCCACCCCGGCGGAGGCCGTCGCGGCGAGCGAGCTGGTCATCGTCTGCCTGCTCGACGCCCCGTCCGTGACGGCCACGCTGGAGGGCGCCGAGCTGCAGGGCCGGGTCATCGCGAACCTCACCACCAGCCGCCCCGCCGAGGCCCGCGAGGTGGCGGCCCTGGTGACCGAGCGCGGCGGCGACCACCTGGCCGGCGGCATCATGGCCGTGCCGCAGATGATCGCCACGCCGGGCGCCCTCATCCTCTACAGCGGCTCCGAGACCGCCTATGACCGCTACGAGCAGGCGCTGTCCGCCATGGCCCGCCCCCGGTACACGGGCGCGGATCCCGGGATGGCGCCGCTGCTCGACCTCGCGATGCTGACCGGCATGTACGGCCAGATGGCCGGCTTCCTGGAGGCCGCCGCCCTGGTGCGCTCGGCGGGATACCCGCTGCGGGACTTCACCTCCGGCCTGCTGGTCCCGTGGCTGAACGCGATGGCCGCCCAGCAGCCGGCGTGGGCGGAGAAGATGGAGTCGGGCGACCACGGCACCGACGTCTCCAACCTGGAGATCAACAGGTCCGGCGTGGCGAACCTGGTGCGCGCGTTCCACGAGCAGGGCGTGCGGCCCGACCTGCTGCTGCCGATGCAGGAGATCCTGGAGCGCCGCGTGGCGCGCGGCCTGGCGCACGAGGGCCTGTCGGGGCTGGTCGAGGAGCTGGTCTCAGACTGACGGCGGTCACGCCGCGCGCGGGCGGAAGGCGGCCAGGGGGATCGGCATCCAGGTGGGGCGGTTGCGAGCCTCGTACACGACCTCGTACACCGCCTTGGACAGCTCGAACGCCCGCAGCAGCGCCGCGTCGGCGGCGTTGATGACGCCGCCGCCCTCGGTGTAGCCGTCGAGGAAGGCGGCGCGGTTGCGGTCGGCCCACTCCTGCGCCCGGGGCTCCAGCCGCTCGGCCTCGGAGTGGCCGAGCAGCAGGTGCCGGGCCGCGTAGTCGAACGAGCGCAGCATGCCGGCCACGTCACGCAGCGGTGAGGAGAGGGCGCGGCGCTCGGCGAGCGGCTGTCCTGGTTCGCCCTCGAAGTCGAGGATCACCCAGTCAGTCGGGGTGCGCATGACCTGCCCGAGATGGAAGTCCCCGTGAACCCGTTGCACGGGAACCTCGGTGGTGAGCAGTTCCACCTGGTGATAGGCGGCCTCAATGGCACTCACATGCGGCCGCAGCTCGGGCACCTCGGCCACGGCCCGCCCCAGCCGCCGCCTGAACCCCTCGGCCATGCGCTTGACCTCGTGGATCTCGACGACGCTCGTGGTGAAGGCGGCGGCCAGCTCGTGGTGGACGCGCGCGGTGGCGATCCCCAGTCGCAGCGCCTCGGCCGCGAAGTCGCCGCCCGCCTCGCCGGCCGGCACCTCGGGCAGTGAGGCGTACAGGTCGCGCACGCTGGCCAGGGCGAGGTCCCAGCCGTCGTTGGCGGGGGTGAGGAACTCCTGCATGATCGCGAGCGTGGTGTCCGTGCCGTCGAGGTCGGCCTCGATCCACCCGTACGGCTGCGCGATGTGCGGCGCGTTCCTGGCCGCGAGCGCGGTGATGATCTCCAGCTCGGGGTTGACGCCGGGGATGAGCCGGCGGAAGAGCTTGCAGATGTACGCGTCCCCGAACACCAGCGAGGTGTTGGACTGCTCGGCCCCCAGCACGAGGCTGCGCGGCGAGGTGTCCACGGTGTGCCCGGGCGCGTGCCGCATGCGCAGGCCGTTGCGGGTTCCATCGGACGCCATGCCTTCGAGCAGCACGTGCATCAGGTCGCTGTCGTGGACCGCGTCGTAGAGGTAGGTGGCGTCCTGGGTGCCGATGAGGGCGTGGGAGAGCCGATCCGGCAGGTCGTCACGCTCGCCCAGCAGCAGCTGGTAGCGGTCGCGCGAGCCGTCCTGCCAGACGGCCACGATGAGGTGCCGCAGCCCGGCGGCGAGCTCGACGTCCGCGTCGATCGACAGGTCGTCGATCGGGCGCCCCTTGCCGCCGAACCAACGCTGACGGCTGATCCATGCGACAAGGAGCTCATCAAGCACGCCCTACTCCTCCTGGGTGATGGCCGGCGGGAGTGTGAACCAATAGAACCCATGCCCGGGAAGCGTCAAAAGATACGGAAGCTCGCCAATTGCCGGGAATGGAACGCCGCCCATGGTCTCCACGGGCGACACGCCGACGAACCTGCGCAGGTCGAGCTCCACCGGCTGCGGGAAGCGTGACAGGTTGTTCACGCACAGCATCCGGTCGTCGCCCAGTTCCCGGACGAACGCCAGCACGCTGGGGTTGGAGGAGTTGAGCTCGGCGTAGCCGCCCAGCCCGAAGACCGGGTGGCGCTTGCGGATCTCGATCATGCGGCGGGTCCAGTGCAGCAGCGAGCCCGCGTTCTTCTGCTGGGCCTCGACGTTGATGGCCTGGTAGCCGTAGATCGGATCCATGATGACCGGCAGGTAGAGCCGGCCGGGATCGCAGTCGGAGAAGCCGGCGTTGCGGTCGGGGTCCCACTGCATGGGGGTGCGCACGCCGTCGCGGTCGCCTAGCCAGATGTTGTCGCCCATGCCGATCTCGTCGCCGTAGTAGAGCACGGGGGAGCCGGGCAGCGACAGCAGCAGCGCGGTGAACAGCTCGATCTGGTTGCGGTCGTTCTCCAGCAGGGGGGCCAGGCGGCGGCGGATGCCGACGTTCGCCCGCATGCGGGGGTCTTTGGCGTACTCGGTGTACATGTAGTCGCGTTCTTCGTCCGTGACCATTTCGAGGGTGAGCTCGTCGTGGTTGCGGAGGAAGATCCCCCATTGGCAGTTTTCCGGAATTTTCGGCGTTTGGGCCAAAATTTCGGAAATGGGGAAGCGGGATTCCCTGCGGACGGCCATGAAGATCCGGGGCATCAGCGGGAAATGGAAGGCCATGTGGCATTCGTCCCCGCCGCCGACCGGGTCGCCGAAGTACTCCACCACGTCCGACGGCCACTGGTTGGCCTCGGCGAGCAGCACGCGGTCGGGGTAGAGGCGGTCCACCTCGGCCCGCACCTGCTTGAGGTACTGGTGGGTCTTCGGCAGGTTCTCGCAGTTGGTGCCCTCCTCCTCGAAGAGGTACGGCACCGCGTCCAGCCGGAACCCGTCGATGCCCAGGTCCAGCCAGAACCGCAGGACCTCCAGCATCGCCTCTTGCACGTCCGGGTTGTCGTAGTTGAGGTCGGGCTGGTGGTGGAAGAACCGGTGCCAGTAGTACTGGCCGCGTACGGGGTCGTACGTCCAGTTCGATGTCTCGGTGTCGATGAAGATGATCCGGGCGTCCTGGTACTTCTCATCCGTGTCGGACCAGACGTAGAAGTCCCCGTACGGCCCCTCGGGGTCGTGCCGGGACGCCTGGAACCAGGGATGGGCGTCGCTGGTGTGGTTCATGACCAGGTCGGCGATGACCCGCATGCCGCGTTTGTGCGCCTCGTCGACCAGTCGTACGAAGTCCCCGAGATCGCCGAACTCGGGCAGGATCTTCATGAAGTCCGAGATGTCGTAACCGCCGTCGCGCAGCGGCGAGTCGTAGAGCGGCAGCAGCCAGAGGCAGTCGACGCCCAGCCATTGCAGGTAGTCGAGCTTGCTGATGAGGCCCCTCATGTCGCCGGTCCCGTCGCCGTTGGAGTCGGAGAAACCCCGGATCAGGACCTCGTAGAAGACCGCGCGCTTGTACCAATGGGGATCGCGCGGTTTTTCCTCGTCAAAGGTGTTGGGAATGGGTGTGGAGCTCATGAGCCGCCTCGCAGAGGGCTCATGAGGGAGGCGCTTTCACACACGTCGAAGACTCCCCGCTGAATTCAGTTTCTTACCGTGGCGCGGCTCGTACGGTCAGGATGTGGGCAGGCTGGATGTGGGGGTCGAGGCGTACATAGTTGCTCTGCCGCCAGCGGTACGACTCGCCTGACAACTCGTCGTCGACGACGAACTCGGCGTTCCAGTCGAGCCCGAGTGCAGGCAGGTCGAGTTCAACAGTCGCCTCGTGGGTGTGATGTGGATCGAGGTTGATGACCGCCAGAACGACGTCGCCCAGCCCGTGCCTTCGTGTGGCCGTGTCATAGGCGCCCGGGAGCCGTTTGGAGAAGCAAACGATGTCCGGTTGGTCGACCCTGTGGAACCGTAGATTACGCAATTCTTGCAGTGCGGGATGCGCTCTTCGGAACAAATTCAGGTGAGTGATGAAGGGGGCGAGGGTGCGTCCTTCGCGTTCGGCCGCAGCCCAATCGCGCGGTTTGTACTGATATTTTTCGCTATCTAGGTATTCCTCGCTCCCGGGTCGAACCGGCACGTTTTCGAAGAGTTCGTAACCGGAGTAGACGCCCCAGGTCGGCGACGCCAGCGCGGCCAGCACCGCCCTGATCTTGAATGCGGGGACACCGCCGTGTTGCAGGTATTCGTGCAGGATGTCGGGAGTGTTGACGAACAGGTTCGGACGCAGGTAGGCCGAGGTCTCCTTGGCCAGCTCGGTCAGGTAGGTCTCAACATCCCATTTGCTGTTCTTCCAGGTGTAATAGGTATAGGACTGGTGATAACCGGTCTTCGCCAGCGTACGCATCATCGCCGGCCGCGTGAACGCCTCAGAGAGGAAGATCACATCGGGGTCGGTGCGATGCACGTCGGCCAGCAGCCGCTCCCAGAACGCCACCGGCTTGGTGTGCGGGTTGTCCACCCGGAAGATCCGCACCCCGTGGTCCATCCAGTGCCGCAGCACCCGCTTGACCTCGTTGTAGATCCCCTCGGGGTCCTTGTCGAAGTTGATCGGGTAGATGTCCTGGTATTTCTTGGGCGGGTTCTCGGCGTACGCGATCGACCCGTCGGCCCTGATCGTGAACCACTCCGGGTGCTCCTTGACCCACGGATGGTCGGGCGAGCACTGCAGCGCGAAGTCCAGCGCCACCTCCATGCCCAGGGCCCTCGTCCGCTCCACGAACTCCTCGAAGTCCTCGATCGTGCCCAGGTCGGGGTGGATCGCGTCGTGGCCGCCGTCCTCGGAGCCGATCGCCCACGGCGAGCCTGGCTCGTCGGGCTCTGGGCTCAGCGTGTTGTTGCGCCCTTTACGGAACGTGGTGCCGATCGGGTGGATGGGCGGCAGGTAGACGACGTCGAAGCCCATCTTGGCGATCGCGGGCAGCCGCTTGGCGGCCGTCTGGAACGTGCCGGACTTCGACACGCCCTTCCCGTCGACCACCGCCCCCTCTGACCTGGGGAAGAACTCGTACCAGGAGCCGTAGAGCGCGCGGCGGCGGTCCACCCTCACCTTGTGCGACTTCGACCTGGTCACCAGCTCGCGGAACGGATGCGCCTCCAGCAGCGCGGCCGTCTCGGGAAGCTGGGCGATGGACAGCCTGGCCCGCGGGTCGAGGCTCTCGTCACGCAGCGTGGCGGAGATCGACAGCAGGGCGGCGCGGTGGCCGCACGCGCTGTCGCCGTTGCCGTTCTGGCGCTGCCTGGTGGTCCTGGTGCCCTCGGCGTTGGGGCAGTCGGCCGGGCGTACGGCCTTGGCCGCCCGCTCGAACAGCCGGGCGCCCTCCTCGCACATCAGGTCGACGTCCATGCCGCGCGGGATCTTGATCTCCGCGTCGTGCAGCCAGGTCGTGATCGGGTCGCTCCACGCCTCCACGCGGAACAGCCAGTCGCCTTCGGCGGGCAGGCACACCTCGACGGCCCAGCGGTCGGTGCCGGGCGCCAGCTCGCGCATAGGTCTCAGGCGCCCGCGCTGTCCGTCGGGCGCGGTGAGCACCACGCCCGCCGCGACGGCGTCGTGGCCCTCTCTGAACACGGTCGCCGAGACCTCGAAGGTCTCGCCGGCGACCGCCTTGGCGGGCCACTGCCCGCAGTCGACGACGGGGGAGATGTCCGTGATGGGAATTCGTCCGATCATCGCATTCAAGGGTTTGCGGCGGTACTCCCGGTACCGCCGGAGGCTTTCCCTGGCAGGAACGATCCTTGCATGTAAATTGTGGACAGCAGCGGATAGACCTCCCCGGACTGTGTGCGGGAAGGCCCAACAACCTGGAAAGTTGCCCCAATAGTCCCTCTTCATGCTTGTTCCCGGAAGGGGTTTGAACGGCCTTGATGAGGGTGAAGGACTCAGAGGTCCCTCCTAGCCCGTAGGGTGCAGAAACGTGAGAGCTATCCGCCGGTTTACCGTCCGCACCGTCCTGCCCGCGGAGCTGGCCGCCCTCGGCGAGCTCGTCCACAATCTCCGCTGGTCATGGCACCCGGAGACGATGGACCTCTTCGCGGAGGTCGACGCCGAGCTGTGGGAACAGGTCGGCCACGACCCCGTGGCCCTGCTCGGCGCCGTCACTCCGGCCCGGCTCACCGAGCTGGCCGCCGACCGCCGGTTCCTGCGCCGCCTCGCCGACGCGGCAGACGACCTGCGCGAATACATGACCTCTCCGCGCTGGTACCAGACGCTGCCCGACAGCGCCAGGGCCATCGCCTACTTCTCGCCCGAGTACGGCATCGCCGGCGCGCTGCCGCAATACTCCGGCGGCCTCGGCATCCTCGCGGGTGACCACCTGAAGGCGGCCAGCGACCTGGGCGTGCCCATCCTCGCGGTGGGCCTGCTCTATCGCCACGGCTACTTCACGCAGTCCCTGTCGCCCGAGGGCTGGCAGCTGGAGCACTACCCGTCGCTCGACGCCGGCGGGCTGCCGCTCAGCCTGCTCAAGGAGCCCGACGGCACGCCCGTCAGGATCCGCCTGTCGCTGCCCGACGAGCGGGTCCTGCACGCCCAGGTGTGGGTGGCGCAGGTGGGCCGGGTGCCGCTGCTGCTGCTCGACTCCGACGTGGCCGAGAACGACAACGCGGCCAGAGACGTCACCGACCGCCTCTACGGCGGCGGCACCGACCACAGGCTCATGCAGGAGCTGCTGCTCGGCGTGGGCGGCGTACGCGCGATCAGGGCCTACTGCCGCAGCACCGGGCACGCCGACCCCGAGGTCTTCCACACCAACGAGGGCCACGCCGGCTTCCTCGGCCTCGAGCGCATCCGCGAGCTGACCGAGGCCCGCATGTCGTTCGACGAGGCGCTGGAGGCCGTGCGCGCCGGCACCGTGTTCACCACCCACACGCCCGTGCCCGCCGGCATCGACCGCTTCCCGCGCGACATGATCGAGCGGCACTTCGGCGGCCCCAACTCCTGGCCGACCGTGCCGGTCGAGCGCATTCTCGCGCTGGGCGCCGAGGCCGACCCGAGCCGGTTCAACATGGCCGTGATGGGCATGCGGCTGGCCCAGAGGGTCAACGGGGTGTCCCAGTTGCACGGAGAAGTCAGCCGGGAGATGTTCAAAGATCTCTGGCCCGGTTTTGACCTGGACGAGGTGCCGATCGGGTCGATCACCAACGGCGTCCACGCGCCCACCTGGGTCGGCCGCGAGTTCATGGAGCTGGCCGGACGCGAGCTGCCCACGCTGCTGGAGCGGGCCCGCGGCTGGGAGGGCATCCAGAAGATCTCCGACGCCGACATCTGGCACATCCGCGGCACGCTGCGCAAGCGGCTGGTCGAAGGGGCCCGCGTGCGCCTGCGCCGGTCGTGGCGCGAGCGCGGGGCCTCCGACGCCGAACTGGGCTGGATCGACGACGCGCTCGACCCCGACGTGCTGACCATCGGGTTCGCACGGCGGGTGCCGTCGTACAAGCGGCTCACGCTCATGCTGCGCGACCCCGAGCGGCTCACCGAGCTGCTGCTCGACCCCGACAAGCCGGTGCAGATCGTGATCGCCGGCAAGGCGCACCCGGCCGACGAGGGCGGGAAGAAGCTCATCCAGCAGATCGTCAAGTTCGCCGACCAGCAGCAGGTCCGCCACCGGATCGTGTTCCTGCCCGACTACGACATGGCGCTCGGGCAGCTCATGGTGCAGGGCTGCGACGTCTGGCTGAACAACCCGCTGCGCCCGCTGGAGGCGTCCGGCACGTCGGGCATGAAGTCCGCGCTCAACGGCGGACTCAACCTGTCCATCCGCGACGGCTGGTGGGACGAGTGGTACGACGGCACCAACGGCTGGGCCATCCCGACCGCCGACGGCGTGAGCAACCCCGACCGGCGCGACGAGCTGGAGGCCGCCGCCCTCTATGACCTGATCGAGCATGAGGTGTCCGACCGCTTCTACGACCGGGCGTTCGACGGCATGCCGCGGCGCTGGATCGAGATGGTCAAGCACACCCTGGCCTCGCTCGGGCCGAAGGTGCTCGCCGGGCGCATGCTCCGCGACTACGTGCTGACCCTCTACAACCCGGCCGCCGCCTCCGCCCGCGCGCTGTCGGCCGACTCCTACGCCCCCGCCAAGGCGTTCGCCGCCTGGCGGGTGCGGGTGGCCAGGGCATGGCCCGGGGTGCGGGTCGAGCACGTCGAGGCGACCGGCGTCGGCGACACGCCTGAGGTGGGGGCCGCGATCGAGCTGCACGCCACGATCGCGCTCGGCGACCTCGACCCCGACGACGTCCAGGTGCAGGCCGCGTACGGGAAGGTCGGGCCGCACGACGAGCTGGTGCACCCGGCGTACGCGACGCTGACGGTGCAGTCGGTGGACGACGACCGGCGCGCCCACTACACCGGAAAGGTGCCGCTCGACCGCACCGGCGCGTTCGGCTACACCGTCCGCGTCGTCCCGCACCACCCGCTGCTCGTCACCCCGGCCGAGCTGGGGCTCGTCACCGTTCCCGAGGAGCCGGCCGGCATGACCAACGGGACGTTGCGGTAGGACTGCGGGCCGGGGCCAGCAATGCGGTCAACGCGGCATAATCAGGGGGTGGACGACAACGGGAACGGCCTGCGCGCCGACACACTGGTGGCCACGGTTCGCGGTGTGCTGCCGTCGTTGACGCCTGCCGCCCAGACCGTCGCCCGCCTCATACTCGAAGATCCCGCGACGGTGGCCAGGAGCACCATCACCGAGCTCTCGGCCGCCTCCGGCACCAGCGAGGCCACGATCGTGCGCACCGCGCGGCTGCTCGGCTTCGCCGGATACCCGCAGCTCAGGCTGGCGTTAGCCGCGGCGGCCGCGCAGCCCGACCGGCTGGTGCCCGGCGACCTCGCCCCCGACGACCCGCTGTCGGAGGTCATCCACAAGGTGGCGCGGGCCGAGTCGGAGGCGATCAACGACACCGTCGCCCAGCTCACCTCCGAGCGGCTCGGCCTGGTGGTCGACGCCATCGTCGGCGCCCGCAGGATCGACGCCTACGGCGTCAGCGCCTCCGGCCTGGTCGCCGAGGACGTCGCCCAGAAGCTGATGCGCATCGGCCTGTCCTCCCACGCGTTCCAGGACGCCCACCTCGCGCTGACCAGCGCGGTGCTGCTGCGCGAAGGCGACGTCGCCATCGGCATCAGCACCTCGGGCGAGACCCCCGACGTGATCGAGCCGCTGACCCGCGCCAAGGAGGCGGGGGCCACCACGGTCGCCATCACCAACAACCCCCGCTCCTCGATCGCGGAGCTGGCCGAACACGTGCTGATCTCGGCCGGGCGCGAGACGGAGTTCCGTCCCGGCGCCCTGGCCAGCCGCATCAGCCAGCTCCTCGTCGTCGACTGCGTGTTCGTCGGCGTCGCCCAGCGCACGTTCGACTCCTCTCAGGAGGCGCTCGAGAGCACCAGGCGCGCCGTCACGGAGTTCACCCGGAGAACGTCACCCGCACGTCGTCAGCCTTGACGAACATCACGCGGTGGCCGAACTGGATCTGCAGATACCTCGTCCCGCCGCGCACGACCGTGTGGTCTTCCAGGTTGAAGGTGACCGCCCGGTAATACTCGGCCGGCGCCACGCCCGCGAGCGTGTACTTCTCGCCCGCCGAGAACGTGTACTGCAGCGGGGTCACCGCCTGGTACGGGATGCCCTCCGGGTACGCCTCCTCCTCGGGGTAGGCCCTGCCGTAGACCGGCACGGTCGCCTTGCCCGGCTTGGGGGTGACCAGCAGGCCCATCGACGGCACGGCGGTCGGGTTCGAGGCAGGGTTGTGGAACCACGCCTTCTGCCCGAGGTACCAGATGGCCGTCCAGTCGCCGCTGCGCTCGGCCACGGCGTAGCGCTGGCCGGTGCTGGCGCGGGCGCTGTGGTCGTACACGCTGTAGAGGGACTCGCCGGTCGGGTGCTTGCCGATGTCCTTGACCAGCGGCGCGTCCTCGCGCGGCTCCGTGCGCAGCCACACGGTGTGGGCGGGCAGCGGCGGGCAGTCGGCCTCGGGGTTCTGGCGGTCACAGCCGTAGAAGTGCGGCTTGTTCGTCGCGAAGTCGGGCCTGATCATGACCGCGCCCGAGCGGGGGCCGCCCAGCCCGTGCAGCGGCGCGCCCATCAGCTTGAAGTAGTGCGCCCAGTCCCAGAACGGCCCCGGGTCCTCGTGCATGCCGCGCACGGTGGTCGGCAGGGTGCCGGGGACGTTGTCGTGGCCCAGGATGTGGGCCCGGTCGAGCGGCACGCCGTGGCGCAGCGCCAGGTAGCGGACCAGGCGGGCCGACGAGCGGTACATCGCCTCGGTGAACCAGGTGCCGCCCTCCGCCAGGAAGCCCTCGTGCTCGATGCCGATGGACTTGGCGTTGATGTACCAGTTGCCGGCCTGCCAGCCGACGTCCTTGGTCTTGATGTGCTGGGCGATGTGGCCGTCGGTGGAGCGGACGGAGTAGTGCCAGCTCGCGCCGTAGGCGGGGTCCTGGTTGAGGCGGATGGAGGGCAGGAAATATCCCTCCATGTCGTGAATGATGATGTAGTCGACCTTCTGGCTGGCCGGGCGGTTCGCCAGGTCGTAGTGGCCGTAGTCGTCGTTCGGGAGCTGCGCGTACGCGGCCGGGATCCACTCGCAGGAGATCGACGCCGGGCACTCGATGCCGTCGGGGCGCACCGGCGGGCGCAGGCCGAGCTTCTCCAGCCACTTCTCGATCGCGTCGAGGCGCGGCACGGCGGGCAGCCGGACCCGGTGACCGTCGTCGGTCGTCCGCTCGGCCCCCTCCTTGATGATCGAGAAGACCTCGTCGGCGAAGAACTTGGCCGCGCCCGACTCCTCGGCGCCCGAGTACTTCGCGACCGCGCCGTACCACTGGCCGGGGTCGTCGCTCAGCGGCGCGCCGAGCGCCTTCTGGTAATCGGCCAGCAGCGCGGCGCCGCCGCGGATGTTGGCGGCGGCGTCGCCGCGCAGCCGCTCACGGCTCTCGCCGGTCAGCTGCGCGGCCCGCTCCATGGTCCGCAGCGAGGCCGGCAGCTCGGCCGGCGCCGGGCGGGCCTCGGGGGCGGGCAGCGGACGGCCGTCGTCGCCGCGCGCGTCCTCCTCGCCCGCGTCGTGGTGGTTCCCCGCGGTGAACGCGGCGGCGTCGGTGAGGTGCATCGGGCCGAAGCCGGCGTCGCTCGACGGCTGCCCGGCGTGGGCGTCCCAGCGGGACTCCAGGTAGGAGACACCCAGCAACACGCTCTCGGGGACGCCGAACTCCTTCGCGGCGGACGTGAACGCCTGCTGCCGGTCCGCCGGCGGCGCTGCCTGGGCGGGGCTCGCCGGGATTAACGGCAGCAGGGCGACGAGCGAGGTCGCCAGTAGTCTGCGCATGAACCACTCCTCGGGGCTGGGGGGCGCATAGTGCGATTCAGCGTCTCAACATTTTCCTTCTCAGGCGAGATCTTTGCGAAGATATTTTTCAGCTCTTAACGGCCGGTCCTGGAGGGGGGTGCCGGCGGCCCTGAGGTGGGGTCGCCGTGCCAGGAGTGCCAGAGGGCCGCGTAGGCGCCGCCCGCCGCCACCAGCTCCTCGTGCGTGCCCAGCTCGGTGAGCCGGCCGTCGCGCATGACCGCCACCCGGTCGGCGTCGCGGGCCGTCTGCAGCCGGTGCGCGATCGCGATCACCGTACGGCCCGCGAGCACGGCGGCCAGCGCGCGCTCGGTGTGCCGGGCCGTCCTCGGGTCGAGCAGGGCCGTGGCCTCGTCCAGGATCAGCGTGTGCGGGTCGGCCAGCACCACCCTGGCCAGCGCGAGCTGCTGCGCCTGCGCGCCGTCCGGGCGGTGACCGCCGGGGCCGAGGTGCGCGTCGAGGTCCACGGCCCAGTCGGCGCCGACCGCGTTCAGTGCCGCGCGCAGCTCGGCGTCGGTCGCGTCGGGGGCCGCGATGGCCAGGTTGTCGCGTACGGTGCCGAGGAACACGTGGTGCTCCTGGGTGACGAGCATGACGCGCTCGCGCAGCCGGTCAGGGTCGAGCCCGGCCACGGGGACGCCGCCCACCGTGACCTCGCCCGTACGCGGGGTGTCCATGCCCGCCAGCAGCCGGCCCAGCGTGGTCTTGCCCGCCCCCGACGGGCCGACGATCGCGAGCCGTTCGCCCGGACGTACCCGCAGATCCACGCCGTGCAGGACGTCGGGGCCCGCGTCGTAGGCGTAGGACACGCCGCGCACCTCGATCCGGTCGTCCACCGGCTCGGAGGCCGCACCCGCCGGCCCGCCGCGCGGCGCCTGGGCCAGGCCCTCCACCCGGGCGAACGACGCGTTGCTGCTCTGCAGCAGCTCCAGGTTCTCGAGGATGGTGTTCAGCGGCGCGGACAGCTGCCGCAGGTAGAGCGCCGCCGCGACCACCGTGCCCAGCGTCACCGTGCCCTGCGCCATGAGCACGCCGCCCAGCAGCAGCACGGCGGCCACCGGGATCGCGTACGAGACGTCCACCACCGGGAACAGCACACTGCGCAGGAACAACGTCCTGACCCGGGTGCGCCGGCACTCCTCGATGGCGCGGCGGCACGCCGACAGGCGGCGGTGTTCCAGCCGCAGCGCCGCCACCGTGCGGGCGCCGCTCGTGGTGGCCGCCAGCTCCTCGGCAAGCGCCGCGTTCGCCCTGCCCTCCGCCAGGTACGCCGTCACCGCCCTGCGCAGGTACCACCGCGTCGCGAACCAGATCCCGGCGAGCCCGGCCACCCCGCACGCGCCCAGCAGCGGGCTCAGCACGAACACGGCGGCCAGCACGAACCCGGCCTGCACGGCGGCGATCGCCATCGTGGGGCCCGCGTCGCGCAACGTCGCCCCGACCGCCGCCACGTCGGTGGTGCCCCTGGTGATCAGGTCGCCCGTGCCCGCCCGCTCGACCGTGGTCGCGGGCAGGGCGAGCGCGCGATCGGCGAACTCCTCGCGGATGCGGGCCAGCGTGCGCTCCCCGAACCGGTGGCCGGCCAGGCCCGCGTACCGTGACAGCACGATCTGGGCCAGCGCGCACACCAGGATGGCCAGCGCCAGCCAGTCGACCGTCGCGAGGCCCGCGCCGGCGCGCACCTCGTCCACGATCCGGCCGAGCAGCCACGGCGCGGCCAGCCCCGCCGCCGCGGCCAGCCCGTTGAGCGCCAGCATCGCGGCGAACGCCCGCCCGTCCATCCGCACGAGCCGCACCCACGCCCGCCGCACCTGGGCGGGCCGGGCCACCGGCAGCCGATCCGCCGTCTCTGCCGCCTCGCGGCCTCGCGCCTCCGCGATCACGATCGGCCTCCTGTCCCGGCGCCGATGGGGTCGCTGTCGAGGTCGCCGGGGGATTCGTCCCCTTCGCCGCTCCCGTCGGGTTCGCCGCGCGAGACGAGGGCGCGGTAGCCGGGGGAGTCGCGGAGCAGGGTGTGGTGGTCGCCGGAGGCCGCGACCGTGCCGTCGACCAGGTAGTAGACGGTGTCGGCGTGCTCCAGGACGAGCGGCGAGGTGGTGGTGACGGCGGTCGTGCGGCCCGCGCGTACGGCACGCAGCCGCGCGGCGACCACGGCCTCGGTGTGGGCGTCCAGGGCCGAGGTGGGCTCGGCGGCCAGGAGCACGGCGGGGGCGGCGAGCAGGGCACGGGCCAGCCGGACCCGCTGACGCTGCCCGCCGGACAGGTTGCGGCCCTGGGCGGTGACGGGCGCGTCCAGACCGTACCTGGCGACGTCCTCGGCCCCGGCGGCGTGCAGGGCGAGCTCCAGCTCCGCGTCCGAGGGGTCGGCGCGACCGGCCACGACCTCACGCAGCGTGCCCGCGAACAGGTCGGCCTCGTTGTCGGCCACCAGGACGCGCTCCCGCACCCAGGCGGGGTCGAGGTCACGCAGGCTCACCCCGTCCCAGGTAGCGGCCGGCTCGGCGAACCCGCCCAGCCGGTCGAGCACCGCCGCACCCTCCGCGGCCCGCGCGCCGGCCAGCGCCGTCAGCCGCCCCGGCGCCAGCTCAACCCCGGACACGCCGTCCCGCAGCACACCGGCGGGCGCGGGCGGCTCGGCGCCCGGCGTCCCGAGGTCCTCGGGTTCGAGCGACAGGAACCGTACGGTCCTGCGGGCCGCCACCAGACCCCTGCTGATGTCGTAGCCGCCCTCCACGAAGAACGTCACCGGCACCACCAGCACGGCGGCGTACCCGTACACCGCCACCAGCTCCCCCGCGGTGATGTCGCCCTGCACCGCCATCCTGGCCGCCAGCCACGTCACCGCCCCCAGGAAGAGCGTGGGCAGCCCGACCCCCAGCGCGTGGATCCAGCTCGTCACCGCCCCCACCCGGTAGCCGCGCTCACGCAGCTCCTGGGAGCCGCGCCGGTAGCGGGCGGCGTAGACGTCCTTTCCGCCGATGCCGTTCAGCACCCGCAGCCCGCCCGCGATGTCGGCGAACCTGGCCGCCAGCTCGCCCTGCCCGGCCCGGTACGCGGTCTCCACCCCGCGCAGCCGTCCGAGCAGCGGCCCCAGCAGCACGACGAGCAGGGGCACGCCCAGCAGCACCACGGCGGCCAGCACCGGCGAGACCGCCAGCAGCAGCACGGCCACGACGATGTAGGCCAGCACCGCGCCGACGCCGGGCCCGGTGACGGTGAGCGTGGCGGACATCATGGCCGCGTCCCCGAACCCGATCGTGACCACCTCACCGGCTGTCACCCTGCGCGGCAGCGCCGCCCCCAGCCGGGTCGCCTGCAGGGCCACCACGTGGGCGGTGCGGAAGGCGGCGTCCATGCGTACGCGCGTCATCGTCCTGTGCCGCATGATGGCCAGCCACGCGTTCAGCACGCCGGTCCCGAGCACCGCCGCCACCCAGCCGGTCAGCACGGCCAGGTCCCCCGTGGCGAGCCCGTCGTCGATGGCGCGGGAGAGCAGGTACGGCGGCAGCGTCAGGCACACCATCCACGCCGTCCCTAAGCACGCCCCCAGCGACACCCGCCCAGGCTGCCGGACGACCAGCCACCACAGGTAGCGAGCCGCACTGCGAGTGTCGGGCGTTCCCGGGTCGGCAAGGGGATCAGGCATGCCAAGCACCCTAGAACCGCCCCCGCGAGCCTGCCCGGGCGGGGTCAGGGGACGAGGACGACCTTGCCCGTGGTGCGGCGGGACTCCATGGCGGCGTGGGCTTCGGCGGCCTGCTGAAGGGGGAACGTCTGGACGGCAGGCACGAGTGTTCCGTCGGCCGCCGCGGCGAGGGCCTTGGCCTCGTACGCGGGTCGCGTCTCCGGGTGCTCCAGCAGGAGCAGCAGCGCGTTGGTCGCGGTCTGACCCCGGGCGGCGAGGGTGTCGTCGTCGGGCCAGAAGTCCTGCTGGGAGGCGTTGCCGATGGTGAGGAACCGGCCGCCGTCGGCCAGCAGCCCGAAGGCGGCCCGCGCCTTGTCACCGCCCACCCCGTCGAGCACCGCCGTGACCTTGCGGCCCCCGAGGTGCCCGGCGACCTGCTCGTCCCAGGAGGGCAGGTCGTAGTCCACGGCGAGGTCGGCCCCCAGCTCGCGGACGGCCGCCACCTTGGCGGGGCCGCCCGCCGCGCCGATCACGGTGGCGCCGAGGCGGCGGGCGTACTGGATGACCAGCCGCCCGATCCCGCCGGCCGCCGACGTCACCAGCACCACGTCACCGGGGGTCAGCGCGGCCACGTCCAGGTAGTGCAGGGTGGTGCCGCCGGTGACGATCATGGCGACGGCCGTCACGTGGTCGAGCCCCTCGGGCATCGGGTGGAGGGACGTCACGTCGGCCACGGCCAGCTCGGCGTACCCGCCGGGCCGCCCGCCCGACGTCACCACGTCACGGCCGATCCAGGACGGATCGACGTCAGGCCCCACGGCGTCCACCCGGCCCGCGACCTCCCCGCCCATGATCGCCGGCGGCTCGGGCAGCGGCGGCGTGAAGCCCCCGGTCGGCCCCGACCGCATGACGGCCTCGATGAAGTGCACCCCGGCCGCCCTGACGGCGACGCGCACCTGCCCGGGGCCGGGCTCGGGGTCGGGGACTTCCTCGTAGCGAAGGTTCTCGGCGGGACCGAAGGCGTGCAGAACGACGGCGTGCATGACGTGCTCCAAGAAAAGACGAACAGCTTCGTCTCCCGAGCCTGCAACCCCAAGCCCACTTGAGGTCAACCGCCGCCCCTGGACGTCGTCGGGTGACGTCGCCGTGTCGGGTCAGGTGATGTCCAGGACGGCCTTGCCGTGGAGGTGGCGGTCCAGCAGGGCGGTGATCGCCGTGCCGGTGTCCTGCCAGCTGCCGCGCCACGCGATGCCAGGGTCCAGGTCGCCGGCGGCGACGCGGGTGGCCAGCCAGGCCAGGTCGGCCGCGAGGCCCGGTTCGTCCATCAGGTAGAAGGTGGTGATCGACCGGCCGTGCCGGCCCGAATTCCCCAGCATCGCCCCGAACGGGAACACCTCCGGCTCGCCGGTCACGTGGCCGACGGACACCAGCGTCCCGTACGCCGCCAGCCGCTCGAAGGCGGCTACGAGCTGCGGCCCGCCCACGTTGTCCACCACGCCGTCCACCGGCTCGGTGACCTCCCCAGGGTGCCCGACCACCTCGTGGGCGCCCAGTTCGCGCAGCGTGTCACCGTGCCGGGCGGCGTCGCCGGTGGAGGCGATGACGTGGGCGCCGCCGAGCCGGGCGAGCTGGACGGCGTACCGTCCCACGCCTCCCGTCGCGCCCGTGATCAGGACCCGCCTGCCGAGCAGCGAGCCGATCCTGCGCAGTGCCCGCAGGGCGCTCCCGCCCGCCACCGGAACGGTGCCGAGCGCCCCGAGGTCGGCCCCGGCGGGGACGGCGCCCAGCAGGCCGGTGGGCACGGCCCGCAGCTCGGCCCATGCCCCGCCCAGCCCGACGGTGATCACAGGGGTGCCGGCGGGCGGTCCTGAGCCGTCGTCGGCGGCGCGCTCGACGACGCCGGCCGCCTCCCAGCCGTGCACGGTGCCGTCGGGGGCCTCGGCGGCCTCCATGGCCTCGCCGTGGTTGAGGGACAGGGCGCGTACGCGGACCAGGGCCTCCCCGGGGCCGGGCGCGGGATCGGGGACGTCGGCCAGCCGCAGATGGGAGGGGCTGGAGTGGTCGATGAGCAGGGCTCGCACAGGGCCGCCTTTCCGTATCGGTCGAGAAGCGCTCGACCACCATATGCCACTCAGTGGCACAAGCGTACAAGGGGCGTTCGCCGCCCGGGCTACACTCGGTGCCATGTCCTCCGCACCCACACCCGCCGTCGCGAGACCGCTGCGGGAGCGCAAGAAGCAGCGCACCAGGCAGGCGTTGATCGACACGGCGCTCGACCTGTTCAGCAGCCGGGGGTTCGGCGCGGTCACGCTCGACGAGCTGTGCGACGAGGTCGAGGTGTCCAAGCGCACCTTCTTCCGCTACTTCGGCGGCAAGGAGGAGGTCGCGATGGCTCCCCTGGAGGACATGTGGCGGACCTTCCTCAACGAGCTGGAGCAGGCCGTGCCCGACGGGCGACCCTTGCTGGCCCTGATGGAGGAGACCCTGCAGGCCGCCCTGCACCGGGTGGCCGACCCGGAGTGGGCCCGCCGGGCCAGGCTCAGTCACCTGCTCAGCCGCAGCTCACCCTCGATCGACGCGCACTGCCTGCACTTCTGCGACAGCACCATGCACGCGATGCTGGAGGTCATGCACCGGCGGCTCGGGCTGCCCGCCGACCTGCGGCTCGGCCTGGCGGGCGACATGCTGGTGGCCGCCTGGCGGCACGCGCTCGCCGCCTGGTCGGCCCTGCCGGAGCCCACGACGGACGACCTCGTCACCCGCGTACGCGAGACCGTCGCCGCCCTGCCCGGCTGCCTCACCCTGCCCGCGGCGCCCGCACGCTGACCGGCGTGGCCCTGGCCGGCCGCCTCACCCTGCCCGCACGCTGACCGGCGCGGTCAGGGGACGAGCCGGAGCGACGGGCGGCGGTCGGGGAGGCCGATGAGCTCGCGGACGCGGGCGATCGGCCAGGCCAGCTCCTGGGCCAGCGCCGCCGCGCTCAGCGAGCCCTCGCGGCAGGCCAGCTCGAACGCCTCGGCCAGCAGCACCGGCTGCTCGCCCGGATAGCCGGACACGGGCTCGTTGGTGAACCCCGGCTGGTCGCGCAGGGCGTTGAGCCGCTGGTAGGCGCGGCCGGCCCCCGAGTCGGACAGCAGCCCGGTCTCGCGGCACCGGTAGAGCAGCGAGTCGACCGACACCCCCCACGTCAGCCGCAGCTCGGCCAGCTTGCGCAGGTCGGCGCGGGAGGGCAGGCGGGGCAGGATGCTCTCGCGCGGCGTCAGGAACTCGGCGGCGAAGGCGTCGGCCTCGCGTTCCTGCTGGGAGTCGCCGGCCGCGGTGTCGCCGTGGAGCACCAGGTGGCCCAGCTCGTGGGCGGCGGTGAAGCGGTGGCGGTAGATGTCGTCGAAGCGGTTGGGCGTCAGCACCACGATGGGCCTGGGCAGGCTGGAGGTGGAGAAGGCGTCGACGGTGACGGCGTCGGGGTCGTGGCGGGGGAAGGCGACGACGATGCCGTGGGACTCCATGCGGCGTACGAGGTGGTTGATCGGGCCCGTGCCGAGCCCCCAGTGGGCCCGCAGCGCGCGGGCGGCGCCGGCCGGGTCGCGGGGCAGCGCGGAGTGCATCTCGCCGCCCGCGAATCCCGGCAGGTCGACGGCGGGCAGCTGGACGCGTTTCTCCAGCGCGTACGTCAGCTCCCACACCTGCTCGACGAAGGCCACGGCCTTGGCCCGCTGGTAGGCCCGGGTGGAGCGCAGGCTGCGGAAGTGGGCCATGGACCCGTCGAGCTTGCCGTGGGGCCGCCCGGACAGGAAGAACGCCGCCGGCACCGACAGCACCTCGGCCAGCAGCGGGATCAGGTCGGGCCGCGGCCGGGTGACGCCCGCCTCGTACTGCCCGACGGCGGCGGGCGAGACGCCGAGCCGCTCGGCGACCTCCTTCTTGGTGAGCGCGGCCAGATGACGAGCCTGCGTGAGCCGCGTCGCGTCGAACGCGTCCGCCACCGCCTGTGGCGTCGGCCCGGGGGTGCCGGGGTCACGCACCGCCGGCGGCTTCCGGCCAGAGAGGGAGGGGGGCGGGAGCGGCCGAGCGCGGGTTGAGCTCGGGGGAGGGGAGCGCGCCCTGGTCGAACGCGGCCGCGGTGTCGCCCTGGGTGAGCGCGGCGGCCTCCTGGGTGAGCGCGGCGGCCTCCTGGGTGAGCGGGATCTCCTCGCAGTGGTGCCAGCGCAGGCTGCCGAGGCGGTCGAGCAGCTCGGCCTCGCCCCACCAGGCGTCGAGCAGCCCGGCGTGGGCGTTGGCCGCGTACGCGATCAGCACGAGGCGGGTGTCGTCGGGCAGGTCGCCGAGCGCCTCGGCCACCGGCACCGCGTGCGGGGCGACGTCGTGCAGCGCGAGCTGCCGCATGCGCGGCTCGGGCCCGAACCGGTTGAACAGCGCCTGCACCAGCGCCGACGGCCGTCCGTCGCCGATGCGGGCGCTCATCACGCTGCCCGCGCGGTCTTTGGCGTAGCGGAACGGGAACAGCAGCGTGCCGTCGAGCACCACCAGCTCGTGCTGGGAGCCGCCCGGCTTGACGATGCGCACGTCACCGAGGTCCTGGAACGCCTCGGCCAGCGCCTCGAACTTGCGCGACATGAGCGTGAACCCGAACGGGTGCAGATGATCGGTGCGCGCGACCTCCTGGGCCTCGCGCGCGTTGTCGGCGGCCACCGACAACGCCTCGGCGACGCACTCCCTGACCAGGGACGCCCGCTGCCCGAACATGTCGTGAGCCCACTGCGACATCCGCACGCCCGACCTCCCGCCGCTTTACTTTCCAACATCATAGACCCGCTGGGGCTTCACCTCGCCCCCGCGCCACGCCGGTGCTCGCGGTGTGTCACGATGCCACCTCGAGCATGGGCCGGAAAAGGGCCCGCCCGGCCGGAAGAGGCGGGGCTGCTCGCCGACTTCTACCACCTGGCGGTGAACGGCGACGACGTGCCCGCGATCATCGAGCGGCACGCGGACCGCATCGCGCACGTCCAGATCGCCGACGCGCCAGGACGAGGAGCGCCGGGCTCAGGCGGGCTGCCGCTGCGGCGGTGGATCGACGCCCGGTACGCCACCGGCTACGACGGACACGTCGTCCGGCACGGCGCGACGGCCACGGGGGCCGCGCGGTCCGCGCGTTCCGAACGCCGGGAACCGAACGCCGGCCCGGGTCAGGGGAGGCGGGCGGTGTAGACGGCGCGGGCGCGGTCGTACAGCCGGAGGTGGTCAGAAGGAGAGCACCGCGTCGGTCCCCGCGGTGACGGCTAGCCGGTTGCCGCGCCGATGAGCCGCCGGTAGACGGCCGCCGTGGCGCTGATCGAGGAGTGGTTGAGCACGTCGAGCGTGTCGATCAGCCCGAGCGCCGGGTCGGCCACGATCTCCCTGGCCGAGCAGTTGCGCGCCCGGCCGAGCACGACGTCGGGCGGGTCGTCGTCGGTGAACGGGAAGCGGAAGGGGTGCCCGTAACCGGTGAGTCCGCCGAGCGAGCGCAGCTCCTCGAGCGCGACCGCGTTCGGGGGCCAGTCGACGGCGCCCGCGAAGCCGGTGTGGTGGCGGGCGGGAGGGCGGCTGATCCCGAACGGCTCGGCCTCGGGCACGTCCGGCAGCCGGGCGGCCATCTGCCGCAGGCCCGTGCCCCAGAAGTCGCCGTCGTCGCGGAGGTAGAGGGTGGTCCACGCCTGGACCACGTACGAGAGAGGCGGTTCGCCCCAGCGGACGTCGTGCGCGTCACGTGACGACCGGTAGTCGGTGAGCGCGGCGGCCACGGACGGAGGAAGCAGCGGATCGTGACACATTGGACACTTCCCTGGATGGGACGCGCCGTCATCGTGACACGAAACGTCCGCTGCGTCCCCCTCTCACAGCGTCCGCGTCAGCCGCGCCGGTCGAGCCGGAACGAGGGTTGTCCCGGCCTGCCGGGCTGGGCGTCCAGCGACTTGTCGTCGAGGATCCGTACGGCGTCCTCGGCGACGAACACCCGTACGTCCTCCTTCTCGACGACCTGGTCACCGGCGTGCGGCGTGCTCGCCAGCGTGACCTCCAGCGTTCCTGCCTCGTCTGCCTTCGGGGCGATGCGCAGGCCCGCGTCGGCGGGCACGTTCTCCCCGACCAAGAGGTCGCGGATGGCGACCACGGCGTTATCGGTCAATGTCAGCACGACCTGCTCCTTTGTCCTCTTGGAACCCTCCGACTCCCCCCACCTCGGAGCAGCAAACACATGCGCCGGGCGGCGCCGGGTAGCGGGGACGGCATGGCGAAGACCGATGGAGCCGTCCTGGAGGCGCTGCTCGACCGTTACGGCCGCACGTACGCGGGCGAGGCGGGCATCAAGCTCGCCGACCGCCCCAAACCGCTCTACGAGCTGCTGGTGCTCGCGACGCTGCTGAGCGCCCGCATCTCGGCCGACGTGGCGGTGGCGGCGGCGAAGGAGCTGTTCGCCGCCGGGTACGGCACGCCCAAGGGCATGTGCGAGGCGAGCTGGCAGGACCGGGTGGACGCGCTGGGCCGCGGCCACTACCGCCGCTACGACGAGCGCACGGCCACGATGCTCGGCGACGGCGCGGAGCTGCTGCTCGACCGCTGGAAGGGCGACCTGCGGCGGCTGCGCGACGAGGCGGGCGGCGACGAGCGGCGGATCGCGGAGTTGCTGACCGAGTTCCCCGGCATCGGCCCGACGGGGGCCGACATCTTCCTGCGCGAGGTCCAGGCCGTCTGGCCGCAGGTCGCGCCGCACCTGGACCGGCGGGTGCTGGACGGCGCGGGCAAGCTGGGCCTGCCGCGCCAGGCGGGGCCGCTCGCCGAGCTGGCCGGGTCCGGCGACGAGCTGGCGCGCCTGTCGGCCGCGCTCGTCAGGGTGGCGCGGAGCAAGAAGTCCGTGGACGAGGTCAAGGCGGCGGCCGCCCGGTGATCGGGGGCTGTTAGGTTCTGGGTCATGGGTGAGTTCGTCAGCGTCGAGGTGGCCGACCAGATCGCCACGATCCGTCTAGACCGTCCGAAGATGAACGCGCTCAACGCTCAGGTGCAGCGCGAGCTCGCCGAGGCGGCCGCGCTGATCGACGCCGACCCGCAGGTGCACGCGGTCATCCTGTACGGCGGCGCGCGGGTGTTCGCCGCCGGCGCGGACATCAAGGAGATGTCCGAGATGTCGTACGCCGAGATGTCCGCCCACTCCGTCACCCTCCAGGGCGCGCTGACCGCGATCGCCCGCATCGGCAAGCCGGTCATCGCCGCCATCACGGGTTACGCCCTGGGCGGCGGCTGCGAGCTGGCGCTGTGCGCCGACTTCCGGGTGGCGGGCGAGTCGGCCAAGCTGGGCCAGCCCGAGGTGCAGCTCGGCCTCATCCCCGGCGCGGGCGGCACCCAGCGCCTGCCCCGGCTGATCGGCCCCGCGCGGGCGAAGGACCTCATCTTCTCCGGCCGCCACGTCGACGCCGCGGAGGCGCTCGCCGTCGGGCTGGTCGACCGCGTGGTGCCGGACGAGCAGGTCTACACCGCCGCGCTCGAATGGGCGGCCACGTTCGTCGGCGGGCCCGCCGTGGCGCTGCGCGCCGCCAAGCAGGCCATCGACCAGGGCCTGGAGACCGACCTGGAGACGGGCCTGGAAATCGAGCGGCTGCAGTTCTCCGGCATGTTCGCCACCGAGGACGCGAAGGCCGGCATGCGCGCCTTCACCGAGCGATCCAAGCCGAAGTTCACAGGCCGCTGAGCGATTCCCCCCGAAGCCATCACATTCGGTTACGCCCGTCCATAGCGGGATTCGTTTACCACTATGGTGGCCTTCCATGAAGCGCGTCCTGGTCCCCGCACGGCTCAGAAAGGCCGTGCGTACGTGGTTCGACTCCCGCTACATCTCGATCGCCGATCACCGGCAGGACATCAGGGACGCGCTCTGGGAGGTGCAGACGCTGCGGCGGGAGATGCAGACCCTCCAGGAGGAGGTCGAGCGGCTGCGCAAGGCCCGCCCGCCCGTGATCGACAAGAAGAAGGTCGACGAGACCCACCGGCTCGCCCAGGAGACCGCCAAGGCGCTGGACGGCGTGCTGCAGAACGAGGTCCTCGTCTGGCAGGCCATCGACCAGCTGCGTGACGAGCGGGGCCGCGCCGAGGAGCAGCCGTGCGCGTGACCTGGACGGGCGCCGCGCAGCTGAGCTTCCGTCTCGACCCCGAGGACGAGATCACCGGCAGGGCCTCCGACGACTACCCGATCAAGCTGTCCATCAACTCCTGCTCGATCACCGGAGTCCCCGAGGACGCACACCCCGACCTGTACGCCCTCGCCGCCTGGACGGTCGTGGCCCCGTGGACGCGCCGGCGCGTCACGTTCGACCGGGCGATCTCCGCCGAGCTGGCCGAGGTGCTGCACGACGGCTTCGGCGTCGAGGCGGGCCCGGTGGGCGCGGAGCGGCGGCGGCCGGGGGCACGGCTGGCCATCTCCTACAGCGGCGGCGCCGACTCGGTCGCGGCGGCCACGATGTACCCGGACGCCCCTTTCGTCCACTTCCAGCGGGTGGCGCATCCGCGCGTACCGAACCGCTGGTCCCACTACCGCTCCGACGTGCTGGCCAAGCTGGCCGCCAAGACCGGCCGCGAGCTGACCACGGTCGGCTCCGACCTCGAATACACCCTGGCCGAGCCCCGCCCCGGCTACCCCGAGCACCACGCGGTCGCCGCCGGCGCGCTGCTGCTGGCCGACCAGCTCGACCTGGGCGGCCTCGGCTTCGGCTACGAGCTGGGCTCGCGCTGGCTCGGCGGCGACCGCTACCTCGGCCGCTTCACCCCCGACAACCCCATGTGGGCGCCGCACGGCCGCTGGGGGCGCTTATTCGCGGCGGCGGGCCTGCACATCGTGCTGCCCGTCGGCGGCGTCAGCGAGGCGGTCACCATGCGGCTCGCGCTCGGCTCGCCGCTGCGCGAGCAGGTCCGCTGGTGCCTGCAGGGCGTGGACGGCCCTTGCCGCAAGTGCGGCAAGTGCTTCTACAAGGAGCTCATCCAGGCCGCCGTCGAGCGCCGCCCGCTGGACTCGCCGATGAAGGCCGAGCATCCGTCGGTCAGGAAATACCTCAAGAAACCGCCGTACGGCGGCCAGGAGATGATCCAGTACGGGCTCTCCCGCGTCCCCGGCATCGAGAAGACCGTCCTCGCGCCCGCGCTCGACTACTTCGACGTCAGCGAGGAGGCGACGAGCTGGCTCGACCACTGCTACCCGCCGGCCCTGGCGGAGATCCCTGAGCCGTGGCGGGCGGAGGCGGCCGCGTTCGTCGAGGCGAACGTCGGGTTGATGACGGAGTCGGAAGTGCGCCAGGTGGAGACCTGGGGGAGTGGAGCAGAGGCGTGAAGGTTTACCTGTCGGTGGACATGGAGGGCGTGACCGGGCTGACCGACCCGGAGGAGATGCACGCCGGCAAGCGCGGCTACGAGCGCGGCTGCGAGCTGATGACGGCCGACGCGAACGCGGCGGTCGAGGGCGCGTTCGCGGCCGGAGCGGACAGCGTGCTGGTCAACGACGCCCACGGCTCCACCAAGAACCTCAGGATCGACCTGCTCGACCCGCGGGCCAGCCTCATCAGGGGGCCGGGCAAGGCGCAGCGGATGGCGCAGGGCCTCGACGGGACGTTCCAGGCGGCCTGCTTCGTCGGCTACCACGCCCGCGCCGGGGTGCCCGACGGCGTGCTCAACCACACCTGGATGGGCAAGGAGATCCAGAACGTCTACCTCAACGGCGACCTGTGCGGCGAGACCCGGCTGGTGGCGGCGTGCGCCGGGTTCCACGGGGTGCCGGTCGTCCTCGTGACCGGGGACGAGGCGGTCGGCGATGAGGCCCGCGAGCTGCTCGGCGACGTCGAGACCGTGGCGGTCAAGAAGGGCATCGACAAGTTCTCGGCCGAGCTGCTGCCGCCGAGCGTGGCTCAGGGCAGAATCCGTGAGGCCACCGCGCGGGCGCTGGGCCGGTTGAGCGACTTCACGCCGTACGTGGTGCCGGCGCCGTACACGCTGGGCGTGGAGTGGAACTCGACCGCCATCGCCGCCGCCGTCTCGCTGGTGCCGGGCGTCAAGCAGGTGGGCACCCGCCACACCGAGTTCACCACCGACGACTTCGCCCAGATCATGGCCCTGTTCGGGATCTTCGCCACGATCGGCGGCCAGGTCGCGTGCGGCAGCGGGCCCTATGGCTGACGGCAAGGGGGCCGCGCTCACCCGGCGCGGCCTGCTCGTCGGGATCGGCGCGGCGGGCGGCGCGGGCGCCATGTACGCCGCGATGGGCGCGCTCGGCCTCGCCCCCACCGGGCAGGACAAGGAGTTCACGCCGCCGCGCGCGGGCGACTTCACGCTGCGCGGCAAGGCGTCGGCCAGCGTGGTCATCCTGGGGGCCGGGGTGGCGGGGCTGACGGCGGCGTATGAGCTGGGCAAGGCCGGCTACGACTGCACGCTGCTCGAAGCGCGGCCCAAGGCCGGCGGCAGGAACCTCACGCTGCGCGGCGGCGACCGCCTGACCGAGCTGAACGGCTCTGCTCAGGAGGTCACGTTCGGCGAGGGCGTCTACTTCAACGCCGGGCCGGGCCGCATCGCGCCGTGGATGGTCACCCTCGACTACTGCCGCGAGCTGGGCATCCCGATCGAGACGTTCGTGAACTCGAACGCGGCGGCGTACGTGCACGTCAACGGCAGGACGCTGCGGAACCGCACCGCCCGAGCCGACATGTACGGATATGTCGCCGAACTTCTCGCGAAAGTCACCGACTCCGGCGCCCTGAACAGAACCCTCACCAGGGACGACAGGGAACGCCTGCTGGAGTTCCTCAGGCGATTCGGCGACCTCGGACCCAAACACGAGTACGAGGGCTCGCCCCGCCGCGGCTTCGAGAAGTTCCCCGCACTCGACGGCGGCACCCCGCTCGACGCCCCCGGCACCCTCCGCCAGGTGCTGGCCGCCGGCACCGGCCGCGCGATCACCAACGACTTCGGCTACGAGCAGGCCACCCCCATGTTCCAGCCGGTCGGCGGCATGGACGCGATCGTCACCAGGCTGCAGGAGGCCGTCGGCACGGACCGGATCAGGACCGGCGCCAAGGTCACCAAGATCACCACGATGGACGACGGCGTCGAGGTCGCCTACACCGGCGGCGTGCTCAAGGCCGACTACTGCATCGCCGCGCTCCCACCGCACGTCCTCGCCAAGATCCCGCACAACCTCGGCGCCCAGGTGACGAGCGCCCTGGCCACCCCCGTCCCGGTCGCCGCCGGCAAGATCGGCCTGGAGTACGGCACCCGCTGGTGGGAGCGCGAGGACCGCATCTACGGCGGCGTCACCGAGACCGACCTCGACATCACCCACATCTGGTACCCCTCGCACGACTACCACGCCGAGCGCGGCCTGCTGGTCGGCTACTACAACACCGGCCCCGAGGCCGAGCTGTACGGCGCGCTCACCCCGGAGGACCGCAGGCGCAGGGCGCTCACCCAGGGAAAGAAGATCCACGGCGAGAAGTACCGCCAGAACGTCCTGGGCAGCGCCTCCATCGCCTGGCACCGGCAGGAGCACATCCTGGGCGGCTGGGTGCGCTGGCCCTCCTTTGATCCGTCGTTCACTCTTCTGCAACGCCCGGCAGGAAGGGTCTACTTCGCGGGCGACTGGCTCACCTACCTCATCGCCTGGCAGGCGGGGGCCATGGAGTCGGCCCGCGCCGTCGTCACCGGGCTGCACCAGCGCGTGTTGCGGTCTCCGTGACGTCGCACGCTGCTCCGGCGGCCGCAATAGGCTCGTCAGGAGAAGCGAGACGAGGAGTTGGAGATGACGTTGCAGTGGGTGCCCGCGACAGGACGGCCCGACCTCCTGGCCGACCCGGTGGCGCGTGCCGTCGCTGACCTGGAGGGCGTCGAGGTGGCCGGGATCGACCCCGAGCTGGCCGACACGGCTGCGTTCTGCGAGCGCTACGGCGTCTCGCTCGACGAGTCCGCCAACTGCGTCGTGGTGGCGGCCAAGCGGGGCGGCGAGACGCGCTACGCCGCCTGCATGGTGCTCGCGACGATGCGGGTCGACGTCAACGGCGTCGTGCGCAGGCATCTCGACGCCCGCAAGGCGAGCTTCGCGCCGATGGCCGACGCGGTCGAGCTCACCGGCATGGAGTACGGCGGCATCACCCCCCTCGGCCTGCCCGAGGAGTGGCCCGTCCTGGTCGACGCCAGGGTCGCCGAGCATCCGCGCGTGGTGATCGGCAGCGGCGTGCGCGGGTCGAAGCTCGCCCTCCCGGGCGCCACACTGGCCGGGCTGAAGAAGGCGGAGGTGCTCTCCCTGGCCGGCTGACGGCGGAATCGAGGCCATTTCGAGACCGTCGTTTGGGAAACCGGAGGGGGCTTCTTGGACGTTGTACGAGTGGGAATGTGGCCTCATGGTTCATCTCGTGGGCGGGGATTAAGCCGGTATGGTGCTTCATGCCATGAACGATGACCGACTAGGCCCTTACCGGCTGCTCAGGCGGCTCGGTGAAGGCGGGATGGGCGTTGTCCACCTCGCTGTCGACCCCCAGGGTCGGCAGGTGGCGGTCAAGGTCCTGCGCGCGGAGGTCGCCGGCGACGAGGTCGCCAGGCGGCGGCTCTCGCGCGAGGTCGAGACCATGCGCAGGGTGCGCAGCAAATACATCGCCGAGGTGCTCGACGCCGACGTCACCGGTCATCGCCCCTACATCGTCACCCGCTACGTGCCGGGCCGGCCGCTCGACGAGATCGTCAAGGACGACGGCCCGCTCGACCTGCCCGCGCTGGTCAAGGTCGCGCACGGGGTGGCCACCGCACTGGCCGCCGTCCACTCGGTCGGAGTGATCCACCGCGACCTCAAGCCGGGCAACGTGCTCATCCTCGACGGCGAGCCCGTGCTGATCGACTTCGGCATCGCCCAGGCGGTCGACGCCACCCGGCTGACGCAGACCGGCATGTTCATCGGCACCCCCGGCTACCTCGCGCCCGAGATCATCGAGGGCCAGGAGGCCGGCCCCGAGGTCGACATCCACGCGTGGGCCGGCACCCTGCTCTACGCCGGCACCGGCCAGCCGCCCTTCGGCAAGGGCACGCTGGAGATGATCTTCTACAACATCACCGCGGGCAAGGCCGACATCAGCGCCGCGCCGGCCGAGCTGCAGCCGCTGCTCAAGGCCGCGTTCTCGCGCAACCCAGCCAAGCGGCCCAAGGCCGCCGAGCTGGCCGAGCAGGCCGCCCGCATGCTGCCCAAGCCCGCGCCGGGCGACGCGCCCGACGAGATCTCCACGGTGCCGCGCCCCGACGGCTCGCGCGCGGTCCCGCCGCGGGTGAGCGACAAGCCGTCGTACGACGTCTCCACCCCGCCGGTGACCCCGCGGCGGCTGCTGGAGGGCCAGGACCACCAGGCGAGCCCGCCGGTGCCGCCGCCCGCGCAGCCCGAGCAGCAATACGTCTCGCTGCTGCCCGACCAGCCCGACCCGTGGCCGACCCGCCGGGTCTCGCCCGAGGAGCTGCGGCGCATCCAGCGCGAGGCCGGCCTCGGCAACCCGCCGCAGAGCCAGAGCCTGCCCCAGCAGGGGCTTCCCGTGCCGCCGCCGGCCGGTGACGGCGACGTGCCCACCCGGCGCGTACGCCCCGACTCGCCCGAGTTCCGGCGCCTCACCCAGCCGCCGGTGCCCAACCTGAGCCAGCCCAACGCGAGCCAGCCGCACCCGGGCCTGCCGCACGCGGGTCACCCCAACGCGGGGCACCCCCATGTGAGCCATCCCAACAGCGGCCATCCCAACAGCGGCCATCCCAACGCGGGCCATCCCAGCGCAGGCCGGTCCGACTACGCGCGGCCCAACCCGATGCCGCTGCAGCCGCCGCCGTACATCCCGGCGCAGCCGCAGCCCTACCCGCAGCAGCAGCCCGACCCGAGCACCATGCGCGAGCCGTACATCCCGAGCGTGCCGCCCGGCCGGGTGCTGCAGCGCTCCCGCGCGTACGGCGTCTCCGCCGCCATGCTGCTGGTCCTGATGATCGTGGCGGCCGTGCGGGCGCCCGTCATCGTGGCCGTCCTGGCGCTGCCCGCGGTCATCCTGCTGCGCGCCGCCGACCTCGCGCAGCCGCAGCTGACGGCCCGCAGAGCAGCGGGAGCGGCGGCACTCGACGTGGTCAGGGTCTTCGCCTACCCCGCCGTGCTCGCCAAATCGGTCGGCATCACGCTGGCGCTCACGCTCTACGCGCTCATCCTCGGATTGCCGGTGACGCTGCTGCTCACCGTCGTCGTGAATATGAGCCCTTATTACGCTCTGGCCTGGGGGGCATCCATCGCCCTGTGGACGGTCTGCGCCGGCCCAGGAGTGGAAGGCCCGGGCAAACAGATGCGCAGAACGCTCTCGTCGCTCGTACCCTCGAGAACAGCGGCGATGGTGATGGCGGGAGTCCTGGTGGCCGCGGCCGCGCTCTCGCTGATCCTCGCTTACGGCACGTTCGGGGACAAGCCAAAGGGGGCCGGTGCATGGACTCCGCTGAACGTCGACGCAGTGGTAGAGCAGCTGGAAGGGTTGAGGGGGAATTCCGGGGGATGACGCGGGGAAGGTGGCGATGAACACCCAAGCACCAGAACGCCTCGGGCCCTACCGCCTGGTCAGGAAGATCGGCGAAGGCGGCATGGGGGTCGTCCACCTCGGCCTCGACGGCGCGGGCAGGGAAGTCGCCATCAAGGTCCTGCATCCCCACGTCGCCGCCGACCTCAAGGCGCGCGACCGGCTCACCCGCGAGGTCGAGACCATGCGCAGGGTGCGCAGCCCCTACGTCGCGGAGGTCATCGACGCCGAGCTCGTGGGCGGCCAGCCGTACGTCGTGACCAGGTTCGCGCCGGGCCGCACGCTCGAGGACACCGTGCTGACCGAGGGGCCGCTGGAGGCCCGCCAGGTCATCAGACTCGCCCAGGGGCTCTGCCAGGCGCTGGTGGCCATCCACGCGGCCGACGTGATCCACCGCGACTTCAAGCCGTCCAACGTCATGCTGGTCGACGGCGAGCCGCTGGTCATCGACTTCGGCATCGCCCACCTGGTCAACGCCACCCGGCTGACCCAGACCGGCATGTTCGTCGGCACGCCCGGCTACCTCGCGCCTGAGATCATCCGCGACTCCGAGATCACCCAGGCCGCCGACGTGCACGCGATGGCCTCCACGGTGTTCTTCGCCGCCACCGGGGCGCCGCCGTTCGGCACGGGGACGTTCGAGTCGGTCTGCTTCAACATCATGGAAGGGCGGGCCCAGCTCGACAAGGCGCCCGCCTGGCTGCGCGGCTGGTTGAGCAGGGCGCTCCACGTCGACGCCGAGGCCCGGCCGAGCGCGCCCGAGCTGCTGCGCATGGCCAGGGCGCTCGACCCGTCGGTGACGACGTTCAACGAGGCGTCCTTCGACGGGCCGACCGGCACCAAGCGGCTGGCCGACCGTACCCGCACCATGGACACCTTCTCCGACCTGCTGCCGCCGGTCGAGTACGGCAAGGCCGCCCCGCCGCCGCCCGCGCCCTCACCGACGCCCACCAGGCGCGAGGAGCGCCCGCCCCCCTACGTGCCCGCGCCGATGGCCGCCAGGCCGCCCGCGCCGCGCCCCGACCAGCGCGTGGCCGGTTACCCCGCGCCCCAACCACAGCCACAGCCACAGCCACAGGCCAGGCCCTACGAGCCGCCACCGCCGCAGTACACCCCGCCCGCCGAGCGCAAGCGCTACCTGTTCGGCAGCCAGGTCGTGGGCCTGCTGCTGCTGGTCACGCTGGTTGCGCTGAGCGTGGTGATGCCGGTCATGGCGGGCGCGATCGCCGTCGCGCTGGCGCTCGTCCTGCGCATCGGCGAATACCTGTTCGGCGACATGGTCAAGCGGCGGCAGGTGCGCGGCAGCAGTGCAGCCGACCCGCTGCTCGTCCTGGTCGGCACGCCGTGGGCGCTGATCAAGTCCGCGCTCGTGACGGTCGTGCACGTGCCGCTGGCCCTGCTGTTCGGCGTGTGCGTCTGGGGCGTGCTGCACCTCGCCGGGCCGTTCACCCTCAACGAGGCGGCCGCGTACGGGGCGGGCGCCTTCACCGCCGGCCTGTTCGTGCTGCCCGGCGGCGGCGCCCCGCGCAAGGCCGTCACCCGCACGCTCACCGGCGTGCTGCGCAGTCCAGGCGCGGCGCTCATCGCGGTGCTGCTGGTGGGCACCGCGGCGCTGTTCGCCGTCATGTTCGCGATGGGGCAGGCCACCGACTGGTATCCGTGGCGGGCTCCGGAATCGGTGATCGACGGCCTCGCCAGCGAGGCAAGGCAGAGCACGATCGGCCTGATCACCGGCCTGATCGGCAGCCTGATGGACGGTCTGGGGCTGAGCTTCCTGAATCCCTGGTCCTGAGTGTCCGCCTGGTCCCGCGGGGGGAGAGATGAAGTATGAGCGAGCACCTCGGCCCGTACGAGCTTCTCTCCCGTCTCGGGTCCGGCGGCTTCGGCGAGGTGCACCTGGCGCTCGACGCCGAGGGGCGTACGGTCGCGGTCAAGGTGCTCCATCCTCATGTCGCCGCCGACGGCGGGGCACTGGCCAGGCTGGCCCGCGAGGTCGAGACCATGCGCATCGTCGGCGGCCCGCACATCGCCGAGGTGCTCGACGCCTCGCTCGAGGGTGACCGCCCCTACCTCGTCACCCGCTACGTCCAGGGCCGCCCGCTGAGCGCGGTGTCCGTGCCGGTCGCCGACCTGCGGCGGCTGGCCGCCGGGCTGGCCGACGCGCTGCTCGCCATGCACGAGTCGGGGGTCGTCCACCGCGATCTCAAACCGGCCAACGTGATGATGGCCGAGGGCGAGCCCGTCGTGATCGACTTCGGCATCGCCAGCGCGCTCGACTCGCTGTCCGTCACCGCCTCGGGGGCGGTCGTCGGCACGCCCGGCTACCTGGCGCCCGAGGTGCTGGAGGGGCGGCCCGCCGGGGTGGAGGCCGACGTGTTCTCGTTCGGGGCGACGCTGGCGTACGCGGCCACGGGGCGGCAGCCGTACGGGCAGGGTCCCGCCTCCGCCGTCGCCTACCGGGTCGTGCACCACCCGCCCGACCTGGAGGGCGCGCCGGGCTGGCTGGAGCCGCTGTTACGCGAGTGCCTGTCCACCGACCCGGCGCGGCGGCCCACGGCCGCCCAGATCTGCGACCGGCTCGGCGTGGCGCCCGTCGCCCACGTGCCGCCTCCGCGCCTCGGGCCCGTACGTCCCCGGGTCGCCGAGCACGACGAGATGAGCACCAGGGAGATCCGGCCGCCGGTCAAGGAGCAGCACCGGCGCTCTGTGGAGGAGTCCAGGGCGCGGCATCGGGAGAAGGTGCGCAGGCGGTGGCTGATCGGGTCGGCGCTGTTCGTGGCGCTGCTGGCGGCGGCCGCGCGTGAGCCGCTGCCCGAGGTGTCGTTGTTCCTGCTGGCGGCGTACGCGCTGGCCGTGGTGAGCGACGCGGGGGTGGCGCTGTTCTCGAAGGGCCCCTACCGGCGCAGCCGGATGATCGCGGATCTGCTCAGCGTGGCGGGGACGGTCGGGCTCTGCTTCGGGCTGGCGACGTGGTTCAGCGCGTTCACGCTGGCCTTGTTCGCGGGTACGGCGCTGGTGGTGGGAGTCGTGTTCCTGCTGTCGGCGTAAGAGATGTCACAGGTGCTGACCGAATAAAGTTCGGTATGGTAGGGACAAGCCGCCGTGCTCGGTTTGCGCGGAAGCTACCCATGGGTAACATAACGGCGAAACCTCGGCAGACCCTCTGTCGGATGCCCCCAGGGCACCTGGCAGTCTGGACAGATGGATTCGGCGCCCACCGCAACGAGGCGGGGGCGCAGGCGAACTACGGGAGGTCGGCCACCGGCCATGAACATCGTCGTCTGCGTGAAGCAGGTCCCCGACACGGCGACCGAGCGCAAGCTGCGGTCCGATGACAACACGCTCGACCGGGACGCCGCCGACGGCGTGGTCAACGAGCTTGACGAGTACGCGGTCGAGGAGGCACTGAAGCTCAAGGAGGCCCACGGCGGTGAGGTCACCGTCCTGAGCATGGGCCCCGCCAGAGCCACCGAGACCATCCGCAAGGCCCTGGCCATGGGCGCCGACAAGGCCGTCCACCTGAGCGACGACGCGCTCCACGGCTCCGACGCGCTGTCCACCTCGTACGCGATGGCGCAGGTGCTCAAGAAGATCGGGTTCGACCTGGTCATCCTGGGCTCCGAGTCCACCGACGCCCGCACCGGCATGCTGCCGGCCATGCTCGCGGAGCGGCTCGGCACCCCGCAGCTCACGCTCGTCAACAAGGTCGAGGTCGCCGGCGGCACGATCACCGTGCAGCGGCTGGCCGACTACGGCTACGACCGCGTCGAGGCCACGCTGCCCGCCGTCGTCTCCGTGGTCGAGAAGATCAACGAGCCGCGCTACCCGTCGTTCAAGGGCATCATGGCGGCCAAGAAGAAGCCGGTCGAGACGCTCGCCATCGGCGACGCCTCCATCGACGCCGACCAGGTCGGCCTGGGCGCCGCCTGGTCCGAGGTGGTCGACTTCGCCCCGGCCCCGCCGCGCGCGGCCGGCACGATCGTCAAGGACGAGGGCGACGGCGGCGCGAACGCGGCCGACTTCCTGGCTTCCAAGAAGTTCATCTGAGAACGGGGGATTCACTGATATGTCGGACATTCTCGTTCTCGTCGAGCAGGTCGACGGTGAGGTCAAGAAGGTCACGCTCGAGCTGCTGACCCTGGCCCGCACCCTCGGCACGCCCGCCGCCGTCTGGGCCGGCCCCGGCATCACGCCCGAGGCCAAGGCCCGCCTCGCCGAATACGGCGCCGACAAGATCTACGTCGCCGCCTCAGCCGACCTGGTCGACCACGTCGTCGCGCCCAAGGCCGAACTGCTCGCCCAGCTCGTCACCGAGAAGTCGGCGGCCGGCGTGCTCATCGCCGCCACCGCCGAGGGCAAGGAGATCGCCGGGCGGCTGGCCATCAAGACCGACTCCGGCGTCATCACCGACGCCGTCGGGGTCGGCGAGGGCTTCGTCGCCGACCAGTCCATCTTCGGCGGCGGCATCAACGTGCACGCGCGGGTCCGCAAGGGCACGCCCATCATCGCCGTACGCCCCAACTCCACCGCCCCCGTGCCGGCCGCCGGCGCGGGCACGGAGGAGGAGGTCACGGTCGCCCTGTCCGACGCCGCCAAGGCCGCCCGCGTGGTGGAGCGCGTCAAGCAGGAGAAGGGCGCCCGCCCCGAGCTGACCGAGGCCGCCATCGTCGTCTCCGGCGGTCGCGGTGTGGGCTCCGCCGAGAACTTCTCGGTCATCGAGGAGCTCGCCGACTCCCTGGGCGCCGCCGTGGGCGCCTCGCGCGCCGCCACGGACGCCGGCTGGTACCCGCACCAGTTCCAGGTGGGCCAGACGGGCAAGACCGTCTCGCCGCAGCTCTACATCGCGGCCGGCATCTCCGGCGCCATCCAGCACCGGGCCGGCATGCAGACGGCGAAGACGATCATCGCCATCAACAAGGACCCGGAGGCTCCGATCTTCGAGCTCGCCGACTACGGCGTAGTGGGCGACCTCCACCAGGTCGTCCCCCAGCTCACCGAAGAAGTCAAGAAGCGCAAGTAAGCGAACCTCGAAGGGGCCGGGACGACTCCCGGCCCCTTCGGGTTCCCAGGAAAGGGAGTTGCGCATTTCCAGGCGCCACTCCCGTCCCCCACGCCCGATCGCGATCACACCCGCGTACCGCATCACGTGCGTCTCCGCGCATCACGTGTGTCTCCGCGCATCACGTGTGTCTCCGCGCACCAGGTGCGTCTCCGCGCACCAGGTGCGTCTCCGCGCAACACGTGCGTCTCCAGGCGCCACTTGCGCCGCCACGCGCCTGCGCGTCCCGGCCCCCTCCCACGCGCCTGCGCGTCCCGGTCTCTGCGTGGTGGCGCGGGTGTTCAGGGGTCTTGTGGGGGCTTTCTGGGGTGGTGGGGTGTGGTCAGGGTGGGTGGTCTTCGTGGGTGGGGAGGCGGATGCGGAAGGTCGCGCCTTGGCCGGGGGTCGTGTGCAGGTCCACATGGCCCCCATGGGCGGTGATGATCGAGCGGACGATCGCCAGGCCCAGGCCGGCGCCGCCCGTCGCGCGGGCGCGGGAGGCGTCGGCGCGGTAGAAGCGGTCGAAGGCTCGGGCGGCCTCCTCCGGCGTGAGGCCGGGCCCCTCGTCCTCGATGACCAGCACCGACTCGCCGCTCTCGATGCCGACGCCGATTCTGATCGGGGTGCCGGTGGGGGTGTGGGTGATGGCGTTGCCGACCAGGTTGCTGACGACCTGGCGCAGGCGGGCCTCGTCGCCCAGGACCGGTGCGGTGCCGGTGGGGCCGGCGGACGGGCCGGTGAAGGTGATGGGGCGGGTGGGGTCGAGGGCGGTGACGTCGTGGCGGGCGTCGGCGGCCAGCGTACGCAGATCCATGGGCGTCAGCTCCAGCCCGGGCCCGTCGTCCTCGTCGAGCCCGGCGAGCAGCAGCAGGTCGTCCACCAGCTTGGCGAGCCGCCCGGACTCGCTCTCGATGCGGGCCAGCGCGGGCCCGGCCTCGGTGCCGCCCATGCGGTACAGCTCGGAGAAGCCCTTGATGCCGAACAGCGGCGTACGCAGCTCGTGGCTGACGTCCGCGACGAACCGCCGCATCCGCGCCTCGGAGTCGACCCTGGCGGTGACGCCATGCTCGATCTGGGCGAGCATCGCGTTGATCGAGCGGGCCAGCCGCCCGACCTCGGTGGTGGCGGGCCCTGGCGAAGGCACCCGCCTGGACAGGTCGCCCCCGGCGATGGCCGCCGCCGTCTCCTCCACGCGCCGCAGCGGAGCCAGCCCGGCCCGGATGGCCAGCCCGCCGACCAGGGCGAGCACGGCGAGCAGGATCCCTCCGGCGACGTAACAGACGATCCACATGCGATCGACCGTGGAGTGCAGCCCGTCGAGCGAGACCGCCGCCACCACGCCCGTGTGCCCGACCTCGGCACTGGTACGCCGGGCCGGCAGCGCCACCGCCCGCCACTCGCCGCCGTCCGCGTCCCGCACGGTGAACGGCCGCCCGCCCCGTTCGGCGATGTCCGCCGTGCCGAGCCGGGGCAGGTCGATGCCGCTCTCGCCGAACGCGCGCAGCACCCGGCCGTCGGGCGCCAGGTAGGCCGCGTGGATCCGGCTGACGAGGTCGAGGTCGGTGAGGACCATCGGGGTGTCGCCCGCCCGGGTGCTGAGCGCGGTGGCCAGCTCGGGCGGCACCGCCGACATCGCCACGCCCATGGGGGCGAGCTGGGCGTCCACGCGGGCCATGAGCTGCGTTTCGAGCTGGCGTACGAGTACCGACCCGATCACCGCCAGCCCCACGACGAGCAGCAGGACCGTGATGGCCAGCAGCCGGGCGCGCAGCGAGAGCCCGCGCAGCCGGGCGATCACGGCTTCGGGCGGCGCAGGACGTAGCCGACGCCGTGCACGGTGTGGATCAGCTTGGGCGAGTCGCCGGAGTCGAGCTTGCGGCGCAGGTAGCTGACGTAGGTGTCGACGATGCTGGTGTCTCCCGCGAAGTCGTAACGCCAGACGTGGTCGAGGATGCTCGCCTTGGGCAGCACCCGGCCCGCGTTGAGCACCAGGTGGTGCAGGAGCCTGAACTCGGTGGGCGACAGGCGTACCGGCCGCCCGGCCCTGGTGACCTGGTGGCCGTCGGGGTCGACCTCCAGGTCGCCGACCACCAGCGTGTGGTCGCCGGCGCCGGTGCGCCGCAGGATGGCCCGGATCCGCGCCAGCAGCTCCTCCAGGTCGAACGGCTTGGTGACGTAGTCGTCGCCGCCCAGCCGCAACCCGTTGACCTTGTCGGTCTTGGCGTCGCGGGCGGTCAGGAAGAGGACCGGCACCGGCCGGCCGTCGGCCCTGGGCAGGGCGCGCAGTCGGTGCAGCACCTCGAACCCGTCGAGGTCGGGCAGCATGACGTCGAGCAGCACCAGGTCGGGCGGCTCGCGCCGGGCCTCCTCCAGCGCCTGGACGCCGTCGGCCGCCGAGCCCACCTCGAAGCCAGCGAAGCGCAGCGTCGCCGACAGCAGCTCTCTGACAGTGGGCTCGTCGTCGACCACCAGCAGCCGCTCGGCCAAGTGAGCCACCTCCCGGAGTCCAGGGTATTCAGGCGTCCCGGTTCCTGAACCGGGCGAAGGCCAAGGCCATCATGACCGCGACGAAGACCACGACGATCCCGTACGCCATTACGTCCGGCAGCTCGTGCGTTCCGTAGATCGCCTTGAAGGGCGCCGCGTTGGGCCAGTACGACTCGACGAAGGGCCCGACCCCGGGCATCACGTCCGACAGGGCCGGCAGCAGCAGGAAGGCGGTGGCGACGTTGACCGCGGCGGCGGTGCCGCGCAGCAGGAAGCCGAGCGCCAGCCCGAACAGCGCGATCAGCGTCAGCACGACAGGACCGATGAACAGCATGCGCAGCCCGATCGGCTCGCCCGGCATCGTATACGGCACCCCGCTCGCTGCCAGGTGGCTCTGGCTGATCGTGAACATCAGCACGATCGACGCCACGCTCACCGGCAGGGTGGTCAGCACCGTCATGCCCGCCTTGGCGGCCAGCAACTTCCCGCGCCCGCCGACGGCGGCCATGGTCGCCGACATGGTGCCGGAGCCGTACTCGGAGGAGACCACCAGCACCCCGATGCCCGCGATCAGCAACTGGACCAGGAACACGCCCCGCATGCCCATCTCGATAGGCGAGAAGTCGAGCCGTTCCTGTGGAGTGGAGGTGAGGTAGTCGATGACGGAGGCTTTGGCGAACATCCAGCCGAAGAAGGCCGCCATGGCCACCGCCGCCAGCGACAGCACCATGGTGGCCCGGACGCTGCTGAACTTGGTCCACTCGGCCTTGAGCACCGGGGTCTCGATCATCGGGCCGCTCCGTACTCGACGGCGTCGCGGGTCAGCTCCATGAACGTCTCCTCCAGCGAGGGGCCGCGGGTGCTCAGCTCGTGCAGGGTGACGTTCTCGGCGGCGGCCAGCCGGCCGACGTCGGGCGCGGTCATGCCGGTGACCAGCAGCTCGCCGGACAGGCCAGGATCGACGCGGGCGCCCGACAGCTCCAGCCGCCGGGCGAAGGAGCCGGCGTCCGGCGTGCGGACCACCACCACCAACTGGTCCGACCCGGTGAAGTCGGCGATGTCGCCCTCGGCGAGCAGCCGCCCCTTGCCGACCACCACCAGCCGGTCGGCGGTCAGCGCCATCTCGCTCATCAGGTGGCTGGAGACCAGCACCGTACGCCCCTCGGCCGCCCACCCCCGCATCAGCGTGCGCGCCCACCGCACGCCCTCGGGGTCAAGCCCGTTGATCGGCTCGTCGAACAGCAGCACCGGCGGGTCGCCCAGCAGCGCGGCGGCGATGCCCAGCCGCTGGCCCATGCCCAGCGAGAACCGGCTCGCCCGCCGGTCCGCCGCGTCCGCCAGCCCGACCAGGTCGAGCACCTCGTGCACGCGGGTGTCCGGGATGCCGTTCGTCTGGGCGAGGAAGAGCAGGTGCTTGTACGCGGACCTGCTCGGGTGCACGGCGGAGGCGTCCAGCAGCGAGCCGATCGCGCGCAGCGGGTGCCGCAGCTCGCGGTACGGCCGGCCCATGACCGTGGCGGAGCCGGACGTGGGCAGGTCGAGGCCCAGGATCATGCGCATGGTCGTGCTCTTGCCGGCGCCGTTGGGGCCGAGGAAGCCGGTGACGAGACCCGGCCGTACGGTGAAGGTGAGATCGTCCACGGCGGCGTGCTCGCCGTAGCGTTTGGTGAGTCCGTTGAGCTGGATCATGCGACCCAGCCTGCGGCGGCCGTCTGGGGGCGTTCTGAACGGTTCTGTGAGTTCTCTGTGAGCGCGGACGGCCCCACGTGGTGACGTGGTGACCGCCCGCGCGGAACCCACAGAGAACTCTCAGGCGGCGGCCCTGACCGGCTCGGGCTCGGGCTCCGGCAGCTGGGTCACCGTGGCCGGCTCGCGGCCCGGGAGCAGCCGCGACGAGAGCGCGATCAGCAGGCCCAGGAGGACGCCGATGCCCAGCGCCGTACGCAGGCCCGCGGCGTCTGACAGGAACCCGATCACCACGGGGCCGAGCAGCAGCCCGGCGTAGCCCATGGCGCCGGCCTGCGCGATCGCGGGACCAGGCGTGTCGGTCGCGGTGCCCGCCAGCGACAGCGTCAGCGGCGAGATCGTCGCCACGCCGAGCCCGACGAAGAACATCGCCGCCAGGGCCACCACCGCCGCGGGAGCCAGCAGCACGACCGCGAAGAACCCGGCCGTCGCCACCCCCGACACGGTCAGCATGCCGCGCACCCCGAACCTCACCCGCAGCCGGTCACCGGTCAGCCGGGCGATGAGCATGCCCACCTCGAACACCGGGTAGCCGAGCGCCGCCACGGCCTCGGGCGCGCCCAGCTCGTCGCGCATGTAGAGGCCGTTCCAGTCGGCCACCGTGCCCTCGACCATGAACGCGAAGAACATGATCGCGCCCAGCAGGTAGACGACCGGCGGCAGGCGGCGCCGCCCCTGCGCGCGGGTCTCGACGGCCGGCGGCTCAGGCAGGTACGTGCGGCCGAGCAGCACCATGACCGGCAGCGAGAGCAGCCCGATCAGCGTGACGTGCGCGGTGAACGGCAGCCCCGCGGCGATCGCCAGGGCGCCCAGCGCGCCCGCCGAGATGGCGCCCACGCACCAGCCGGCGTGCATGCCGTTCATCAGCGGCCGGCGGTACGCCTGCTCGACGGCCGAGCCCTGGGCGTTCATGGCGACGTCCATGACGCCGAAGGCCATGCCGAACAGCACCACGGCCGTCAGCAGCAGCGGCAGGTCGGGGGCGAGGCCCACACCGAACAGGCTCAGCGCCGTCAGGGGACCACCTGCCCGCAACACCGCCCTGCTGCCCACGCGCGCCATGACGCGGCGCATGGACTGCATCGTCACCAGGGCGCCCAGGCCCCATGCCAGCAGGACCGTCCCGACCATGGCCTCGGAGAGGCCGAGCTTGTCGGTCAGGGCGGGGATGCGCACGGTCATCGTGCCCACCATCAGGCCGGCAAGGACAAAGGTGAGGACCGCCCCGTAACGGGCACTCCTCAGCTCGCGGGTCATAAGGCCACACCTCACTGAAGTCGTACGTGTTCTTGGTCATGCGTCAGAGCGCGCCGGATCGTTCCGGCACGCCGAGCGCCGCACCGGGAGCCGGTGCGGCGCACGTCAAAGGGGCGCCGTCAAGGCGCCCCGAGGGGGAGAGGGAAGGTGCCCGGGAGGGGCGTCGGCTCAGCCGGGGGTGAGCAGCGCGGACAGGCGGCGTTCGAGGGCCTGGAGGTCCTCTTCGCTGTTGAGCTCGGGGTCGTGGCTCGCCACGTCCCACAGCCCTTCACAGGCCAGCCGGACGATCTGCGCGGCCAGCGGATCGGGCTCGTCGCTCAGCCCTTCGCGGTGCCATCGGGCCATCGCCTCGCGCAGCGGAGCGAGCAGGAACAGGTTACCCGACGCCCCCGTGACGACGGCCCACCGTCGCAGGCGGCCGGAACGTACGGCGGCCAGCGTCGCGCCCAGATAGCGCTCGGTGTAGGTCACGCCCCGCTGGGCGGCCACGAGCTCGTCGAAGTCGTCGATCAGCCGCTCCACCATGCCCCTGATCAGGTCATCCTTGGAGCCATAGTGATAGAGCAGGCCGCCTTTGCTCACGCCCGCCCGTTCGGCCACCGCGGCCAGGGTGAGCGCGGTCGAGCCCTGGTCGCAGAGGAGCTCCTCCGCCGCGTCCAACAGCTCGTCCCTTCGCATGCCTCAACTGTACCGTCCGGACGGTACAGTTGCAAACGAGATACCCTGAACGGGTGACCAGACCGTCGGCCTATCTTGATCATGCAGCCACCACCCCCATGCTGCCCGAGGCGATCGAGGCCATGACGGATCAACTCAAACGCGTCGGAAATGCTTCCTCGCTGCACGCGGCGGGTCGCCAGGCGCGCAGGGTGGTCGAAGAGGCCAGGGAGACGATAGCCGACGCGCTCGGCGCCCGGCCCAGCGAGGTCGTCTTCACCTCCGGCGGCACCGAGGCCGACAACCTCGCCATCAAGGGCCTCTACTGGGCGCGCCGCCCGCGCCGCCGGGTGCTCATCAGCTCCGTCGAGCACCACGCCGCGCTCGACCCCGCCCACTGGCTGGCCGACAGCCAGGGCGCCGAGCTGGAGCTGCTCGAGGTCGACGAGCTCGGCCGGGTCCACCCCGAGACGCTGCGCGCGGCCGTCGAGCGCGACCCCGACGACGTCGCCATGGTCAGCATCATGTGGGCCAACAACGAGGTCGGCACCGTCCAGCCGGTCCACGTGCTGGCCGCCATCGCCCACGACCACGGCATCCCGTTCCACAGTGACGCCGTGCAGGCCGTCGGGCAGCTGCCGGTGTCGTTCTCCGGATCGGGCGCCGACGCGGTCACCATCAGCGGCCACAAGGTCGGCGGGCCCATCGGGGTCGGTGCGCTGCTGCTGGCGAGGGGGGTCACCCCGGTGTCGGTGCTGCACGGCGGCGGCCAGGAGCGCGACGTGCGCTCAGGCACGCTCGACGCGCCCGCCATCGCCGGGCTCGCCGCCGCCGTCTCCGTCGCCGTACGCGAGCAGGAGACCCTCGCCCGCCGCCTGTCGGCGCTGCGCGACGAGCTCATCCTGCGGGTCCGCGACGCCGTGCCCGACGTGGTGCTCAACGGCGACCCCGACGACCGGCTGCCCGGCAACGCCCACTTCTCCTTCCCCGGCTGCGAGGGCGACGCGCTGCTCATGCTGCTCGACGCCAAAGGCGTCGAGTGCTCCACCGGGTCGGCCTGCTCGGCCGGGGTGGCGCAGCCGTCCCACGTGCTGCTGGCCATGGGCGCCGACGCGGCCACCGCCCGCGGCTCGCTCCGCTTCACCCTCGGCCACACCTCTGCCCGCGAAGACGTGGACCGCCTGATCGAGGTGCTGCCGGCCGCCGTCGAACGCGCCCGCCGCGCCGGCCTCAGCTGACACCTCCGCCTCAACCGGTCCTGCGCCGGTCTCAGCCGGTCCTGCGCCGGTCTCAGCCGACCCCGCGCCGGTCTCAGCCGACCCCTCAACCGGCCCCGCCCCAGACTCAGGTCAGGAAGGGGGCGATGGCCGTCCAGGCCGGGTCATGGGCGACGTCGACCCGCGGCTTGCCCTCGTCCCAGCCTGCGGCCAGCTCCTCGGCGTGGGTGACGGCGTCGCCGGTGGGGTCGGCGTAGACGTGGACGACGCGGTGCCCCTCTGCGCTCAGGTGCACCGCGATCACCGCCTCGTCGGGCCGCTTGGCCAGCCGCGCGGCCAGCCGCTCCTCGAAGTCGCGCAGCGCGGTCACCGAGTCGCCCGCAGGCAGGCCGTTGTCGTCGCGGTGCGCGTACGGGAGCGTGATCGCGATGTGCTGATCGCAGAGCGGATGATCGACGGGACGCAAGGGATAGCGGGCGGTGGCCACCAGCGCGGCGCCGCCGCCGGTCTGACCCTCCATCAGCACCCACTCGTCCTCGCCGGCCCCGCCGGCCCCGCCGGCCCCGCCGGCCCCGCCGGCCCCGCCGGCCACGTCGGCGACGACGGCGGGCAGGTGGACGGCCGCGACGGCGTCGATCGGCTCGAACGTGACCGCCGTGATCTCGCCCACCCACCGGGCGACCTCGTCCTCGCCGAGCAGCCAGTCGAGGGCGAGCAGCGCGCTCTCCAGCCGGATGTCCTCGTCGAGCTCGCCGAAGATCGGGTGGTAGGCGGCGACGTCGACCCTGGCCTGGTCGCGTGGCACCCGCAGCCCCAGCGTCAGCTTGTCGAGCCCGAACGTCAGCCCGCCCACGTCGAGGGACAGCTCGCCGGCGCGCGGATTGGCCTGGCGCGACGGGTGGAACTCCCACAGCAGGTCGGCGGGGGGCGCCCCCTTGACCCAGCGGTGGGCCAGCGAGCGCAGCTCGGCGTCGCCGGCCGCGGTCACCACGAGGGCGTGCAGGGCCTCCTTGCCCGGCGCCACCTCCCAGACCAGCCCTGGATCGATCGCGGAGACCGCGGGAGCCAGCAGCTCCTCGAGGTCGCCGGTCTCGCCGGATGCCACCAGCGAGTCGAGCCGCGGCCTGGTCTCCTGCCACCACGTCCAGAATCCGGCGATGGCCTCGCCCTGCCGGCCCGCCCCTTCGTCTGCGTCTTTGCGCCCGAACAGTCGCATGGCCGAATCCTTCCAGACCGAGCCCATGGTCGCGCACTCCCGCCCGGACAGTACGCTGGAAGCGTCATGGGACTGCGAGTGCTTGCCGCCATGTCGGGCGGCGTCGATTCAGCGGTGGCCGCTGCCCGCATCGCCGAGGCAGGTCACGACGTCACGGGTGTGCATCTCGCGTTGTCGGCCAACCCCCAATCCCACCGCACGGGAGCCAGGGGCTGCTGCACGATCGAGGACTCCCGTGACGCGCGCCGCGCGGCCGACGTCATCGGCATCCCGTTCTACATCTGGGACATGGCCGAGCGTTTCCAGCGCGACGTGGTGGAGGACTTCGTCGCCGAATACGCGGCGGGCCGCACGCCCAACCCGTGCCTGCGGTGCAACGAGAAGATCAAGTTCTCGGCGGTCCTCGACCGCGCGCTGGCGCTGGGCTTCGACGCGGTCGCCACGGGCCACCACGCGAGGCTGGTCGACGGCGTGCTGGCGCGCAGTGTCGACGAGGGCAAGGACCAGTCCTACGTGCTGGGCGTGCTCACCCGCGAGCAGCTCGGCCACGCGATCTTCCCGCTGGGCGACTCCACCAAGGCCGAGGTACGCGAAGAGGCCGCCCGGCGCGGCCTGACCGTGGCCGACAAGCCCGACAGCCACGACATCTGCTTCATCGCCGACGGCGACACCCGCGGCTTCCTGGCCGAGCGGCTCGGCTCGGCCGAGGGCCCGATCGTCGATCAGAGCGGCGAGGTGGTGGGCAGCCACCAGGGGGCACACGGGTTCACCGTCGGACAGCGCAAGGGCCTGCGCATCGACCGCCCGGCGCCCGACGGCCGGCCCCGCTACGTGCTGTCCATCGAGCCGGTCTCCAACACGGTCACGGTGGGCCCGCGCTCGGCGCTGCAGGTCACCACGATCGTCTGCGGCCGCCCGCTGTGGAACGGCCCGTCCCGCTTCGACGACCTGACCGTGCAGCTCAGGGCGCACGGCGAGGTCTATCCCTGCCGGCTCGACGAGACCGGCGGCGGGCTGACCATCGAGCTCGACCGGCCCGCCACGGGCGTCGCCGCCGGGCAGGCCGCCGTGCTCTACTCAGGGCCGACGGTCATCGGGTCGGCCACGATCATGTCGGCTGGCTGATCGTCACCGACTCGCCGACCGGGATACGGCGGATGTCGGCCTGCTGCTTGTCGGCCTCGATGCGCAGCCAGTTGTCCACGAGGCCGAGGCCGATCTCGCTGTAGAGGGCGTCGTGCGTCGAGTACGCCCGCGCCGGCCGGAGCTTGCGCATGTAGTCGACCACCTCGCTGAGCCTGAGCCACGGCGCGCCCATCGGCACCAGCAACGTGGGCACCTCGACGCCCGGGTCGGTCAGCGCGTCACCCGGGTAGAACACCTCGTCGTCGAGCAGGAAACCGACGTTCTGGACGATGGCCATGTCGGGGTGGTTGAAGGCGTGCCACTCGCCGAACACGTCAACCCTGAACCCGGCCGCCTCGAAGCCGTCGCCGGCGCGGACGACCTGCACCTTCGCCGGCACATCGGCCAGCTCCGCCGCGACGGCCTCGCACGTGTAGATCTCCAGGCCGGGCGACGCCGCCTTGAGCCTGTCGACGTCCACGTGGTCGGCGTGCTCGTGGGTGATGAGCACCGCGTCGGCGCCGTCGAGCACCGGGCCCTTCGTGAACGCGCCCGGGTCGATGACCAGAACCTTGCCGTTCTTCTCCACGCGTACGCAGGCGTGGTCGTGTTTCGTGAGCTTCATGCGGCAGAGCCTACGCTTGTGCCCATGTCTACTGAGCCCGTGTCCACATGGGAAGCCTCAGGGGTGGGCTCGCACCCCGGCACTGATCATCTCGAGGCTGTCAGGGTCGTGTTCGGCGAGGTGCCCGGGCTGCCGTACCTCCCCGAACTGCCCGCCAGGGGCGTCGGCGCCGACATGGCCGGACGGACGGCGGCGCTGCTCATCGACCTGCCCGTCGAGGTGCAGCCGTCGGGCTGGCGGCTGACCGACCGGCCGGGGCGCGACCACCAGCGGGCCGTCGATCATCTGCGGCGCGACCTCGACGGGCTGGAGGAGGTCGGCCACGACTACGCGGGGCCGCTGAAACTGCAGGTCTGCGGGCCGTGGACGCTGGCGGCGACGATCGAGCTCAAGCACGGCGACAAGATGCTCTCCGACGCGGGCGCCGTACGCGACCTGGCGGCCTCGCTGGCCCAGGGGGTGGCCGAGCACTGCGCGGAGGTGCGCAGGCGGCTGCCCGGGGTGACGGACATCGTGCTGCAGCTCGACGAGCCGGGGCTGCCCGGGGTGCTGGCCGGCACGGTGCCGACGGCGTCCGGGTTCGGGCGGCTCGCGGCGGTCGAGGAGTGGCGGGTGGAGGAGTCGCTGCGCTCGTTCGAGGCCGCGGTGGTGCACTGCTGCGCGCCCGGGGTGCCGTACGCGCTGCTGCGGCGGGCCGGGGTGCGCGGCGTGTCGGTGGACGCGTCGCTCATGCGGCGGCGCGATGAGGACGAGCTGGGCGAGCTGTTCGAGGCGGGGATGACGCTGTTCATGGGCGTCGTGCCCGGCAGGGACACCCGGCTGCCCGACGTGGGCGTGGTCGCCAAGCCGGCCGTCGAGCTGTGGCGGCGGCTCGGGTTCGCCGCCGACCGGCTGGCCGGGCAGGTCGTGCTGACCCCGGCGTGCGGGCTCGCGGGCGCGTCTCCCGCGTACGCGCGGGCGGCGCTGGCGGCGTGCAGGAAGGCGGCTCAGGTGCTGCGTGACGATCCCGCGAACCAGGGCGGCTGAGGCATGGATTTGTCGGTGGTCGGCGGTAGCGTTTGCTCAGGTCGTCGTACGGAAGGAGACGCTGCGTGAGTGAGCCAGGCGCCGAGGTCGAGGGCGTGCCGGTGGCCGCGCTCAAGCGGCATGCCGAGCTGAGTGATCTGGTCGAGGACGCGCGCTGGCGCTACTACGTGCTCGACCAGCCCACGGTGAGCGACGCCCAGTTCGACGAGTGGTTCAGAGAGCTGCTGGCGCTGGAGGAGGCGCACCCCTCGCTGCAGACTCCCGATTCGCCCACCCAGAAGGTGGGCGCGCCGGTGTCGGGCGACTTCGCGAAGGTCCAGCACCTCAACCGCATGGAGAGCCTCGACAACGCCTTCAACGCCGACGACATGCTCGCCTGGACGCAGCGGGCCGAGCGGCTGGCCGAGGGCGACCCCGGCCCCTATCTCTGCGAGCTCAAGATCGACGGGCTGGCCATCGCGCTGGTCTACCGGAACGGCAGGCTGGAGCGCGGCGCCACCCGCGGCGACGGCCGCACCGGCGACGACGTCACGGCCAACGTCCGCACGATCAAGGGCATCCCCCACCGGCTCAAGGGCGACGACGTGCCGAGCCTGGTCGAGGTGCGCGGCGAGGTCTACATCCCGGTCGAAGACTTCAAGAAGCTCAACGAGCAGCTCGTCGAGCAGGGCAAGCCGCCGTTCGCCAACCCGCGCAACTCCGCGGCCGGCACGCTGCGGCAGAAGGACCCGCGCATCACCGCGCAGCGGCCGCTGCGCATGCTGGTCCACGGCATCGGCGTGTGGGAGGGCGCGGCGGAGCCGCGCGCCCAGTCCGAGGTCTACGACCGGCTGCGCGAGTTCGGGCTGCCGGTCAGCGACCTCTACAAGGTGGTGCCGGGCCTTGAGGAGGTCAACGCGTTCATCGAGCACTACCGCGTGCACCGCCACGACCCGCCCTACGAGATCGACGGCGTCGTGGTCAAGGTCGACGACTTCCGCACCCAGCGGGAGCTGGGCTCCACCTCGCGGGCGCCGCGCTGGGCGATGGCGTACAAATATCCGCCGGAAGAGGTCAACACCAAGCTGCGCGACATCCAGGTCGGGGTCGGGCGCACCGGACGGGTGACGCCGTTCGGGGTGATGGAGCCGGTGTCGGTGTCCGGCTCGACGGTCGAGCGGGCCACGCTCCACAACGCCGCGATCGTGAAGAAGAAGGGCGTGCTCATCGGCGACACGGTGGTGCTGCGCAAGGCCGGCGACGTCATCCCCGAGATCGTCGGTCCCGTCGTGCCACTGCGCGACGGGACGGAGCGCGAGTTCGTGATGCCGACCCACTGTCCCGAGTGCGGCACGCTGCTGGCGTACGAGAAGGAGGGCGACGCCGATCTGCGCTGCCCCAACGCGCGCGGCTGCCCCGCGCAGATCCGCGAGCGGCTGTTCTTCGCCGCCGGACGGCGCGCCCTCGACATCGACGGGCTCGGCTACGTCGCGGCCACCGCGCTCAGCCAGCCGCTGCCGCCGCAGGAGCCGGTGGTGCGCACCGAGGCCGACCTGTTCGACCTGACCCTCGATCGGCTCATCCCGATCAAGTCGGTGGTGCGCGACCAGGAGACCGGGCTGCCCAAGATCGACCCGAAGACAGGTCAGGAGAAGGTCGTCACGTTCTTCTCCAACATCAACGGCGAGCCCAGCCAAAACGCGCTGCGGCTGATGGAGGAGCTCGACCGGGCCAAGGAGTCCTCGCTCGCGCAGGTGCTGGTGGCCCTGTCGATCAGGCACATCGGCCCGCCCACCGCCCGCGCGCTGGCCGACGCCATGCGCTCGATCGACGCGATCATGAACGCCTCCGAGGAGGAGCTGGCCGCCGTCGAGGGCATCGGGCCCAGGGTGGCGGCCACGATCAAGGAGTGGTTCGAGGTCGACTGGCACCGCGAGATCATCGAGCGGTGGCGGGCGGCCGGGGTCCGCATGGAGGACGAGCCCGCGCCCGAGAAGGGGCCGCAGACCTTGGAGGGCCTGACCTTCGTGGTGACCGGCACCCTCGAGGGCTACACCCGCGACACCGCGGCCGACGAGCTGACCAGTCGAGGCGGCAAGGTGTCCAGCTCGGTGTCGAAGAAGACCTCGTTCCTGATCGCGGGGGAGAACGCGGGCTCGAAATACGACAAGGCGGTCGATCTCGGGGTCCCCATCCTCGACGGCGCCGGCTTCGAAGTGCTGCTGAAGGACGGCCCCGAGGCCGCCGCCGAGGCCGCCACCAAACCCGAGTCCTGACGGAGGTGGTTCGCTCGCGGAGGCGGGCGGACCGTGAGAGGTGGTTCGCTCGCGGAGGCGGGCGGACCGTGAGAGGTGGTTCGCTCGCGGAGGCGGGCGGACCGTGAGAGGGGGTTCGCTCGCGGGCGCGGGCGGGCTCCCTTTCGCTTGCTGGACCCCCTTTCGGCACGCCCTCTACACGACAAACCCCGACCTGTGGGTCGCCCACGCCGCTCCGAGGGGCAGGGGAGCGGGGTCCCAGCGGGTTTTCGGGTTGTTGGGTTGTGCGGTTGGCGGTCTTTTTTCGGCGGCGGGTCGGTGCGGCGGGTCGTCGTAGTGTGCTCGGTTTGCTACAGAGGGTGCTTTTTGGGTATATGTCGGAAAGGAGAAGTGACGGAACGTACGCGCTTGGTTTCGCGAAGTGGGGTGAAGGTCGTACCCTCCCATAGTGACCTAATGGGGGTTCTGTTACCGATGACTGACCCAACCGACACCCGCGACACCGGACCACGCGTCGGCACGCCGCTGTGGGGCTATCTCGCGGGCGTCACCGTGATCGGCTTCACCGGCCTCGTGGTGGCCATGCTCCGGCTCGACCCGTCCGGTCTGGTGGAGCTCGCCCGCACCCCGCTGTTCTGGGTGCTGGCGGTGCTGGTGATCCTGGGCGAGCTGCGGCCCGTCATGGTGTCGTCAGCGACCGCCGTGGGCGGCACGTACCCGTCCACCATGTTCACCTTCGCGGTGCTGCTGCACCTCGGGCTGCCCGTGGCGGTCCTCATGCAGGCCGTGGCGGTCACCATCAACGGCGTGGTGACGCGCAAGTCGTGGCATCGGGTCATGTTCAACATCGCGCAGTCCTCCCTGGCGCTGATCGCGGCGGCCGTGGTGCTGGGGACGTTCGGCATCGTGCCGAGCCCGGCCGTGCCGTGGGTGCCGAAGGGCGGCGACCTGCTCGCGATCGCCCTGTCCGGCCTCGCGTACTTCCTGGTCAGGGGCGCCCTCGTGTGCAGTGCCGTCGCGCTGCACGAGCGGCGCTCGCTCGTCCGCGTGCTCAGGGCCAGCGTCGGCCCGCAGGGCCTGGTCTACATCGGGCTGCTGGGCCTGGCGCCGCTGGTGGTGGTCGTGATGAGCCATTCGCCGGGGCTCGTCCCGCTGTTCGTGGCGCCGCTGGCCGCCGTCTACTTCACCGCCACGCTGTCCCTGCGCCGCGACCACCAGGCCATGCACGACGAGCTGACCGGCCTGCCCAACCGCAAGATGCTCGTGGTCAGCACCGAGGAGGCACTGGCCGAGGTGCGTCACGACGAGCGGGTGGGGCTGTTCCTCCTCGACCTCGACCGGTTCAAGGAGGTCAACGACACGATGGGCCACCCGGTCGGCGACCGGCTGCTGCAGCTCGTCGCGCACCGGCTCACCCATTCGGTACGCCCTGGCGACGTCGTGGCCAGGCTGGGCGGCGACGAGTTCGCCGTGCTGCTGCCCTCGATCAGGGACGCCCACGCGGCCAGGGAGGTCGCGGCCCGGCTGCGCGCCGCCCTGACCGAGCCGGTACGCCTGGAGGGCATGACGTTCGACCTCGACGCCTCGGTCGGCATCGCGCTCTATCCCGACCACGCGCCCGACTTCGAGCTGCTGCTGCAGCGGGCCGACGTGGCGATGTACCTGGCCAAGGAGGGACGTACGGGCGTCGAGCTCTACCAGCCCGACAAAGACCGCAACTCGCCCGAACGCCTGACCCTGCTCGGCGACCTGCGCCGCGCCATCGACAACCACGAGCTGCGCCTGCACTACCAGCCCAAGGTGGCGCTCGGCACCGGCGACGTGCAGGGGGTCGAGGCGCTGCTGCGCTGGCGGCACCCGGTGCACGGGCCCGTGTCGCCGGCCGACTTCGTGCCGCTGGCCGAGCAGTCGTACCTGATGCGGCAGCTCACGGCGTACGTGATCGAGGAGGCCCTGCGGCAGGCCGCGGCCTGGTGGCACACCGGGCTGCGGGTGCAGATCTCGGTCAACATCTCGGCCCGCGACCTGCTCGGCTCCGCGCTGCCCGAGCAGCTGGAGGTGGGCCTGGCGAAGTACGCGCTGCCGCCGGCCGCCATCCAGCTGGAGGTCACCGAGCGCATCCTGACCGGCGACCAGGCGTACACGCAGGACACCATCAAGGCGCTGGCCGCGCTCGGCGTGCCGCTGGCGCTCGACGACTTCGGCACCGGCTACTCCTCGCTCATCCGGCTGCAGCGGCTGGCCGTCTCCGAGGTCAAGATCGACGCCTCGTTCGTCCGCCGGATCGCCGAGTCGGAGGACGACTACCGCATCGTCCGCTCGATCGTCGACCTCGTCCGCTCGCTGGGGCTGCGCTCGGTGGCCGAGGGCGTCGAGTCGGACGACGTCGCGATGCGGCTCGTCGAGCTGGGCTGCGACGTGGGGCAGGGCTGGCTGTTCTGCCGGCCGATGCCGGCCGACGAGACCGCCGTCTGGCTGCGCGACAGGACCGGGGGATCGGTGGAGTACGAGTACCAGCCGGAGGTCAGCTCCGCCTGACCGGATAATGCGTTCAGGGCTGCTACGTCAAGACCCCTAGGATGGCAGTGTCCAAAGACTCCATCCACGAAACGGGTTCAACGACTCATGTCCGCCATAACCCGCGACGAGGTCGCACACCTGGCCCGGTTGTCCAGGCTGGCGCTCACCGACGACGAGCTCGATCACTACGCCACCCAGCTCGATGCGATCATCGAGTCGGTCGCGAAGGTGGCCGAGGTCGCCGCCGAGGATGTGCCGCCTTCGTCGCACGCGCTTCCGCTGACCAATGTCTTCCGTGCCGACGAGGTGCGACAGTCCCTCACGCCCGAGCAGGCGCTCTCCGGCGCGCCCGCCGTCGAGGACGACCGCTTCCGGGTGCCGCGCATCCTCGGGGAGGAGGCATGAGCTTGATCCGCATGACCGCCGCCGAGCTGGGCTCGATGATCGCCGCAGGTGAGGTGTCGGCCGTCGAGGTGGCCGAGGCGCACCTCGACCGCATGGCCGCGGTCGAGCCCAAGGTCCAGGCGTTCCTCCACGTCGATCGGGAGACGACGCTGGAGCAGGCGCGGGCCGTGGACGCCCGGCTGCGCGCGGGCGAGAAGCTGGGGCCGCTGGCCGGCGTGCCGATCGCCCACAAGGACATCTTCACCACGCGCGACATGCCGACGACGGCCGCGTCCAAGATCCTCGAAGGCTGGCAGCCGCCCTACGACGCCACCGTCACCGCCCGCCTGCGCGAGGCCGGCCTGGTCATCCTGGGCAAGACCAACCTCGACGAGTTCGCCATGGGCTCCTCGACGGAGAACTCCGCCTACCAGGTCACCCGCAACCCGTGGGACCTGAGCAAGGTGCCCGGCGGGTCGTCGGGCGGGTCGAGCGCCGCCGTGGCCGCGTACGAGGCGCCGCTGTCCACCGGCACCGACACCGGCGGCTCCATCCGGCAGCCCGCCTCGGTCACCGGCATCGTCGGCATGAAGCCCACCTACGGCGGTTCGTCGCGTTACGGCCTGATCGCCTTCGCCAGCTCGCTCGACACGCCGGGCCCGTTCGCCCGTAACGTGCTCGACGCTGCGCTGCTGCACGAGGCGTTCTCCGGCTACGACCCGATGGACTCCACCTCCATCGACGCGCCCGTGCCCTCCGTGGTCGAGGCCGCCAAGCACCCCGACGTCGCGGGCATGCGCATCGGCGTGGTGAAGGAGTTCTCCGGCGAGGGCTACCAGGCGGGCGTGCTGGCCCGCTACCACGAGGCCGTCCAGCTGCTGGAGTCGCTCGGGGCCAAGGTCGTCGAGGTGTCCTGCCCGTCGTTCACGACCGCGCTGCCGGCCTACTACCTGATCGCACCGTCCGAGTGCTCGTCCAACCTGGCCCGCTTCGACGCCATGCGCTACGGCCTGCGCGTCGGTGACGACGGCACCCGCAGCGCCGAGGAGGTCATGGCGCTGACCAGGGCGGCGGGCTTCGGTCCCGAGGTCAAGCGGCGCATCATGCTCGGCACGTACGCGCTGTCGAGCGGCTACTACGACGCCTACTACGGCCAGGCGCAGAAGGTGCGCACGGTCATCGCCCGCGAGTTCGAGGCCGCCTACCAGCAGGTCGACGTCCTGGTCTCGCCCACCACGCCGACCACGGCCTTCCCGATCGGCGAGCGCGCCGACGACCCGATGGCGATGTACCTCGCCGACCTGTGCACCATCCCGTCCAACCTGGCGGGCAACGCGGCCATGTCCGTGCCGGTCGGCCTGGCCGACGAGGACGACCTGCCGGTGGGCCTGCAGATCATGGCGCCGGTCCTGGCCGACGACCGCTGCTACCGCGTCGGCGCGGCCGTGGAGCAGGCCCTGGAGAGCCGCTGGGGCGGCGGCCTGCTGTCCAGGGCTCCGGAGCTGTAGGGCGTGTAGAGGGGACGGCGGCGTGCTCACGAGGGTCGAGATCGACGGGTTCAAGTCCTTCCTGGACTTCGAGCTTGACGTGCCGCCGTTCCTTGCCCTGGTCGGGCCCAATTCGAGCGGAAAGTCCAACCTGCTGGACGCGCTGGCGTTCGCCCGGGAAGCGATCTTGATGCACGGTCACGCGAGCACGCCCGGTCCGTTGCTGGAGGCGCGCCGGGGCAAGCCGCAGGAGCTCTTCCATCGGCCGGCGGGCGACGACGCACGGTCCGCTTTCACGATCCGGGTGGCGGCGACGGCCGGCGGTCAATCGCCGACTGCGGCGGTGCGGGCCGACCGCTACGGTGGGTGGGAGGTACGCTCGGAGACCGGGTCCACCAAGTTCTGGTGGTCCGAGGCGAGCCAATGGCACTTCCACGTGCCGGATCCCGCCGCCATGCGCAGGCCCGTCAGCGCCCTGGACCGCCGGCCGCTCGCGGAGGACGCCGGCAACCTGGCCGCCGTGCTCGGCCGCATGGCGGGGAACGGCGAGCTGGACGACCTCATGGTCGATCTCTCGGCGATGGTGCCCGATGTCACCGGTGTCCGCCCGGTGCTGGAGGAGAGGTCGGAGGAGTGGTCCTTCGACCTGCTGATCGACGGCGAGCCGGTGCCGGGGCGGCTGGCGTCCGACGGCACGCTGCGGGTGCTGGCGCTGCTCGCGGCGCTGTACGACCAGACCTCCTCCGGACTGCTGATGGTGGAGGAGATCGAGAACGGGCTCCATCCGAGCAGGCTCGGCGAGCTGCTGCAGAGAGTGGCCCAGCGGGTCGGCGTCAAGGGTGACGTCTGGCGGCAGGTGATCCTCACGACTCACTCCCCGGTCGCGGTCTCCGTCCTCTACCGGACGGCTCCCGACTCCCTCGTCTTCCTCGACTCGGCCTGGCGGACCGGGGGCGGGAACCCGCGATCCCGGGTGACCGTGGCCAAGCCGGTGCGCCAGACGGGAGAGCCGGGCACGTTCGTCTCCCCGCGCCAGGTGCGCGATTACCTGAGCACGGTCGGGCAGGCGCCATGAGCCGCCCTCTCGTGCCTGGGCTGATCGCCGAGGGTGACACGGACGAGCTGTTCCTAGCCAGGGTGATCGGCCGCCAGCTGCGTGCGCTGACGGACCTGGCGCCGCGTCCCGTGGACGTGCAGTCCGTCCAGTACGGCAGCTGCCACATGACCAAGGACGACGCTCGGATCCGGGAGGCCATCGAAGAGCTGGCGGGTGACTGCCACCTGATCTTCCTGCACAGTGACCACCGCGAGCGGGCCAAGGCCGACCGGCACGCGGGCGACCAGGTGGCGCCGCTGGTCCCGGTCAAGGAGACGGAGAGCTGGTTGCTGGCCGACGCGAACGTCTGGGCCAGGGTTCCGGGGGCGGACGCCTCCTTCCTGCCCGGCAGGCCGCGCGACACCGAGAAGATCGCCGATCCGAAGGCCACGTTGCGAGCGGTGCTCGCAGGCGTGTCCCACAGGAAGGTCTCGGAGCACTTCGCCTTCGTCGGCGACCATGTGGACCTGTCCGTGCTGGCCCGGCTGCCTGCCTATGCCACGTGGCTGGACGCGACCTCCAAGGCGCTGAGGAACCATGGTTTCCTCTGACCGCCGAATCCATAGCGTGAAACGAACGATCTCAACGAAGGACCTCACCATGACTGCCGGTACGCTCATGCCGTACGACGAGGCGCTTGAGCGCTTCGAGCCGGTGCTCGGCCTTGAGACGCATGTCGAGCTGGGCACCAAGTCGAAGATGTTCTGCGGCTGCAAGACGACCTTCGGCGCTCCGCCCAACACGCAGGTCTGCCCCACCTGCCTGGCGCTCCCCGGGGCGCTGCCGGTGGCCAACGCGCAGGCCATCGAGTCGACGATCCGCATCGGCCTGGCGCTGAACTGCTCGATCGCCGAGTGGTGCCGCTTCGCCCGGAAGAACTACTTCTATCCGGACATGCCGAAGAACTACCAGATCTCCCAGTACGACGAGCCGCTCTGCTTCGACGGCTACCTCGACGTCGAGGTCGACGGCCAGACGATCAGGATCGGCATCGAGCGGGTGCACCTGGAGGAGGACACCGGCAAGTCCACCCACGTGGGCGGCGCCACCGGGCGCATCCACGGGGCCGACTACTCGATCGTCGACTACAACCGCGCCGGCATCCCGCTGGTCGAGATCGTCACCAAGCCCATCCCCGGCACCGACCGGCTCGCGCCCGAGGTCGCCAAGGCGTACGTCACCGAGCTGCGCGAGATCATGCGCTCGCTGGGCGTCTCCGACGTGCGCATGGAGGAGGGCTCGCTGCGCTGCGACGTCAACGTCTCGCTGATGCCGCGCGGCGCGTCCGAGTGGGGCACCCGTACGGAGACCAAGAACGTCAACTCGCTGCGCAGCGTCGAGCGGGCCGTGCGGAGTGAGATCGAGCGTCAGGCGGCGGTGCTGGCCGACGGCGGGAAGATCATTCAGGAGACCCGCCACTTCCACGAGGACACCGGTACCACCACCTCCGGCCGGTCCAAGGAAGAGGCGCAGGACTACCGCTACTTCCCCGAGCCCGACCTGGTGCCGATCGCGCCCGACACGGCGTGGGTGGCCGAACTCAAGGCGGCGCTGCCCGAGCTGCCGTCGGTCAAGCGCAAGCGGTTGCAGACCGAGTGGGGCCTGTCCGACCTCGACATGCAGGCCATGCACAACGCCGACGCGATCGAGCTGGTCGAGGCCACGGTCGCGGCCGGTGCGCCGGCGGCCGACGCGCGCAAGTGGTGGATGGGCGAGCTGGCGCGGCGGGCCAACGAGAACGCCGTCGCGCTCGCCGACCTGCCGATCACGCCCGAGCAGATCGCCCGGGTGACCGAGCTGGTCGCCTCCGGGGCGCTCAACGACAAGCTGGCGCGTGAGGTGCTCGAAGGCGTCATGGCCGGCGAGGGCACGCCCGACGAGGTCGTCGAGCGGCGCGGGCTGCGCATCGTCAACGACGAGGGCGAGCTGTCCGCGATCATCGACCAGGTGATCGCCGCCAACGCCGACGCGGCCGACAAGGTCCGCTCCGGGAAGATCGCCGCCGCCGGTGCGCTGGTCGGTGGCGTCATGAAGGCCAGCAGGGGCAAGGCCGACGCGGCCAGGGCCCGGCAGCTCATCCTGGAGAAGCTCGGCGTCCAGGAGTGACCCCTGGCAGGAAGGCCCCGCAACGTCGGCGGGGCCTTCCTGTCGTTTGTGGTCTCCCACCGTTTGTGGCTTGCCGCGCCTGGGTGGCGCGGGTGGCCGGGGCGGCATAGCCGCCGCCGCGAGCGGAGTCTTTCGTCAGGGGCGGTTGGTGCGGCGGGTGTACCAGGTTTTGAAGAGTGGGGTCAGCAGGGCGAGTACGGAGAGAAGGAGCAGGACGACGGCGACTGGGCTGTGGATCAGGACGGTCACGTCTCCCGCGCCGATGGCCAGGGCGCGGCGGAGCTGGATCTCGGCCATCGGGCCCAGGATCATCCCGATCACCGCGGGCGCGACCGGCAGGCCGAAGCGGCGCATGGCGTAGCCGAGCAGGCCCAGGACGTACAGGACGAAGAGGTCCACGATCGTGGCGTTCAGGGCATAGACGCCGAGCGCGGCGAACAGCACGATCCCGGCGTACAGGTACGGCCGGGGGATGCGCAGGATGCGCGCCCACAGCGGCGCCAGCGGCAGGTTGAGCACCAGCAGCATCACGTTGCCGACGAACAGCGACGCGATCATGCCCCACACCAGCGCCGGGTTGTGGTCGAAGAGCTGCGGCCCGGGCTGGAGGCCGTACTGCTGGAAGGCGGCCAGCATGATCGCGGCCGTGGCGGACGTCGGCAGGCCCAGCGTGAGCAGCGGGACCAGGGTGCCGGCCGCGGAGGCGTTGTTGGCCGCCTCCGGCCCGGCGACCCCCTCGATGGCGCCCTTGCCGTACTCCTCCTTGGCGACGCCCTTGGCCAGGCGCTTCTCGGCCGCGTACGACAGGAAGGTCGGGATCTCGGCACCACCGCCCGGCAGCGCGCCGAACGGGAAGCCCAGCGCGGTGCCGCGCAGCCACGGCAGCCACGAGCGCCGCCAGTCGGCGCGTCCCATCCAGGCCCGGCCGACCGGCACCACCTCGGGAGGGGCGTGCCGCAGGCGGGAGGCGACGTACAGGGCCTCGCCCAGGGCGAACAGGCCGACCGCGACGATCACCACGTCGATGCCGTCGAGCAACTGCGGGATGCCCAGCGTGAGCCGCGCCTGCCCGGTCTGCTGGTCGATGCCGATCAGCCCGATCACCAGGCCGAGGCCGAGCGAGGCGAGGCCGCGCACGACCGACCGGGACAGTACGGAGGACACGGCGGTGAAGGCGAGGATCGCCAGCGCGAAGTAGTCCTCGGGCCCGAACGAGATCGCGAAGGCCACCACCGCGGGCGCCGCCACGACGAGCAGCGCCGTGGCGATCGTCCCCGCCACGAAGGAGCCGATGGCCGCGGTGGCGAGGGCCTGCGCCGCCCGCCCGCGCCTGGCCATCTTGTTGCCCTCCAGCGCCGTGATCATCGAGGAGGACTCGCCGGGCGTGTTGAGCAGGATGGAGGTGGTCGAGCCGCCGTACATGCCGCCGTAGTAGATGCCGGCGAACATGATGAACGCGCTGGTCGGCGGCACCGTGAAGGTGATCGGCAGCAGCAGCGCCACGGTCATCGCGGGCCCGATGCCGGGCAGCACGCCGACGAGGGTGCCGAGGGTGACGCCGATGAGCGCGTACAGGAGGTTGACGGGGGTGAGGGCGGCGGCGAAGCCGTCGAGCAGGAGCTGGAACGAGGTCACCTCAGATCAGCCCCTCCAGCGGCCCGCCCGGCAGCGAGACGCCGAGCCCCTTGACGAACAGCAGGTACGTCGCCACCCCCATGACCACGGCGATCCCGGCCGCGCGCAGCTTGTGCTCGGCCCCGAGCGCGACGGACAGGCCGAAGAACAGCAGGCTCGCGCCGATGATCCAGCCGAGCACGTTCAGCAGTGCGGCGAAGGCCAGGAAGATGCCGCTGACCAGGCCGAGGCTGCGCCAGTCGGTGGGCGCGTCGGCGTCCACGTCCTCGCTCTCCTCGGGATCGGCGCGGCCGCCGCGCAGCACGTCGGCCACGTAGAACAGGCCGATCACCACCATCGCGCCGCCCACCAGCATGGGGAAGAAGCGCGGCCCGAGGCCGAGCTGGGAGGCCGCGGCCGACACGTCGAGCGTGCCGACCACGACGAGCACGCCCAGCACCAGCACCACGACCGCCAGCCCGAGCTCGGGCCGCCATCGGCGAGCCATCAGGAGACGAGCCCCATCTCGGCGATGATGCCCTTGACCCGGGTCTGCTCGGCGGCGAGGTAGTCGGCGAACTGCTGCCCGGTCTGGAAGGAGTCGATCCAGCCGTTCTTGGCCACCGCGTCCTTCCACGGCTGCGCGTCGTGCATCTTGGTGACCAGGTCGGTCAGGGCCTGCTTGTCGGCGTCGGAGAGCCCGGCGGGAGCCACGAGGCCGCGCCAGTTGGACAGCTCGACGTCGAGACCGGCCTCCTTCAGCGTGGGGGCGTCCAGGTCGGGCAGCCGCTCGCCGGAGGTGACGCCCAGTGCCCGCAGCTTGCCGGACTTCACGTGCTCGGCGAACTCGCCCACGCCCGAGATGCCGGCGCTGACCTTGTTGCCGAGCAGCTCGTTGAGCGCCTCGCCGCCGCCGGAGTGCGCGATGTAGTTGACCTGCTTGGGGTCGACGCCGGCGGCCTTGGCCATCAGGCCGGCCACGATGTGGTCGGTGCCGCCCGCCGAGCCGCCCGAGATCGACACCTTCGCCGGGTCGGCCTTCCAGGCCGCGACCATGTCGGCCAGCGACTTGAACGGGGACTCGGCCGGGACGACGACGATCTCGTACTCCTCGGTCAGCTTGGCGATGGGTGTGGTCTCGGTCAGCGAGACCTTCGACTTGTTCTGCTCGATGGCGCCCACCATGACCAGGCCCATCGTCATCAGCAGGTTGCCGTTGCCCTTCTCGCCGGCGAGCTGCGCCAGGCCGATCGTGCCGCCGGCGCCCGGCACGTTGTACACCTCGACCTTGCGCTGCGGGTCGGCGGCCTTGAGCGCCTGCTCGGCCACGCGGGAGGTCTGGTCCCAGCCTCCGCCCGGCGCGGCGGGGGCCATGATGCGCAGCGTGGCGTTCGCGGACGTGCCGCCGCCCGTGTCGCCGCAGGCCGTCAGCGCGCCGAGGGAGAGTGCCGCGAGGGCGGCGAATACGCGCAAGCGCATGATCACTCCAAGGGGGGATCTCACAGTCGTCAGGACTGGCATGGTGAGGTTCGTTCCCCGCCCGCGTCGAGCCTTTGCGTGGTTGCCGTCGTAGTGGTCGTATTGGTCGCGACCCGGACGTGACCTCCGTTTGTTTCCATGTGCAGGGTGAGACGGGTTCGTGACGCCTCCCTCGGGACCCAGCTGTTCGCGCTCCAGATGGTGATCGTGCTGCTCGCCGTCGGGGGCACGGCAGGCGTGTGGGCGGAGCACACCCGCGACCAGCTCGACGCGCTGCACGAGCAGCGCGCCTTGGCGATCGCGCAGTCGGTGGCCGCGCTGCCGCAGGTACGCGAGGCGTTCGAGCTGGAGCACCCGGAGAGCGTGCTGCAGCCGCTGGCGATGAGCGTGCAGCAGGAGACCGGCGCCGACTACGTGGTGATCGCCAACACCGCCCAGCGGCGCTACGCCCACCCCAACGCCTCGCTGATCGGCAAGCGGTTGTCGACCGACGGCAGCACGGTCCTGCGTACCGGCAGGAGCTGGGTCGGCACCGAGACGGGCACGATCGGCACCACGGTCAGGGGCAAGACGCCCATCAGGGACGAGTACGGCGAGATCATCGGCCTGGTCTCCGTCGGCGTGCTGGAGACCACGGTCATCAGCCAGCTCTCCGACGCCCTGCCGCCGCTCATCTGGACCGCGCTGGCGGTGCTGCTGGCGGGGCTGGCGCTGGCGGCGTTCATCACGGCGCGGGTGCGCAGGCAGACGTTCGGGCTTGAGCCGCGCGAGATCGGCGCGCTGCTCGAGCAGCGCGAGGGCGTGCTGCACGGCGTCAAGGAGGGCGTGCTCGCCCTCGACATGGACGGGCGCGTCACGCTGGTCAACGACGCCGCCCGCGAGCTGCTCGGCGACGTCGGGGAGGACCTCACCAGGATGGCCGTCTCCGACCGCATGCGGGACGTGCTCGGCGGCGCCGACCCCGGCGAGGACCGCGTCGTGCTGCACGGCGAGCGGGTGCTGGTGCTCAACCGCACCCCCGTCTGGGTACGCGGCCGCCAGCTCGGCTGGGTGGTCACCCTGCGCGACCGTACGGAGCTGGTCCGCCTGGCCCGCGAACTGGACGACACCAGCAGCGCCACCGACGCGCTGCGGGCGCAGGCGCACGAGTTCGCCAACCGCATGCACACCGTGGTCGGCCTCCTCGAACTCGGCGAGCACGAGGCCGCGATCGGCTTCATCACCCGGAGCACCCACCACACCAACGCCATCGACCTGCGCGAACGCGTCCAGGACCCGACCCTCGCGGCCCTGCTCATGGCCAAGTCGGCCGAGGCGGCCGAGCGCGGGGCCAGGCTCGTGCTCTCCGACGACTCCTCGGTGCCCGAGGGAGTGCTCGGCGACCCGCGCGACGCGGTCCTGGTGGTCGGCAATCTGGTCGCCAACGCCATCGACGCGCTCGACGGCGCGGAGGGCATGATCGAGGTCTCGGTACGGGCCGACGCGGACGGCTTGCACGTGCGAGTCGGCGACTCAGGGCCCGGCATCGCGCCCGAGCTGGTGGGGGAGGTCTTCAGGGAGGGCTTCACCACCAAGGCCGCCCACTCGGGGCCGCGCGGGCTGGGGCTGGCGCTCACCCGGCAGGCGTGTCTGCGCAGGGGCGGATGGGTGCGGGTACGCAACAGCGGCGGCGCGGTCTTCACCGCCCTGCTCCCGGCGAGGGCCGCCTCATGAGCGGCTGCGCGCTCTTTCCTGCGAGGGCCGTCTCATGAGCGGTCGCGCGCTGCTTCTTGCGAGGGCGGTCTCATGAGCGACCGGGACATCCGTGTCCTCGTGGTGGACGACGACTTCATGGTGGCCCGCATCCACAGCGGCTACGTGCGCCGGGTGCCCGGCTTCGACGTGGTCTCGGTCGCCCACAGCGGCGCCGACGCGCTCGCCGCCGCGAAGGAGTTGCGGCCCGACCTGGTGCTGCTCGACGTCTATCTGCCCGACATGTCGGGCCTTGAGGTGCTCAAGGCGCTGCACGACGTGGACGTCCTCATGATCAGCGCCGCCCGTGACGTGCCCACGGTCAGGGAGGCCATGCGGGGCGGGGCGGTCAACTACCTCATCAAGCCGTTCACCGCCGCCGCACTGACCGAGCGCCTGCGCCAGTACGCCGCCACCCGCGATCGCCTGACCGCCATCGGCCCCGAGGCGCGCCAGGACGACGTGGACCGGCTCTTCGGCGTCCTGCCGTCCGCCGCCCCCATGCCCAAGGGGCTGTCGCCGGCCACCTGCGCGCTGGTCGCCGACACGCTGCGGGAGGCCGGCGGCGACCTGTCCGCGGCCGAGGCCGCCGAGCTCACGGGCCTGTCGCGGGTCAGCGCCCGGCGCTATCTGGAGCACCTGTGCGCGGTCGGCCAGGCCGAGTTGCGGCCCCGTTACGGCACCGCTGGACGGCCCGAACATCGCTACCGGTGGCTAGGTTGACACACTTCCGTAGCCATTTCCCGTGACATATGCGGATCTGCGTGCCTTACTGTTGCCTGAGACTTGGCTGCGGACCGGGAGGAGATTGAGGCGTGCGAAACGCCGGACCGATCGAATCACCGACCGACCCGTTCGCCTCGGTGCCCTTACCTACGTCGGGCGTCTCCAGGAAGCCACGGATCGAAGGGCTGCCCCCCGGGGTCTCCCGGGACATCTTCGGCCCGCCGGAACGTCAGGAGCCCCGACCGGCCCAAGGCCCGAGCGCCGCGGGCGGTACGCCGGGCAAGGGCGGGCTGCCACCGGCCGCTCCGCCGGCCCAGCCCTGGCCCATGGCCTCCGAGAAGGAGCCCGCGCAACCCGCGCCCGTCTTCGGGACGCCGCAGCGCCCGTCGTCGTACGAACCTGATCCGCCCCGCCGTCGCCGGCTGCTGCCCGCGATCATCTCGCTGGTCGTGATCCTGGCCGCGCTCGCGTACGTGGTGCCGGCCGTGCTCATGTCCGGCTCGGTGCTGCGCGGCACCCGGGTCGCCGGGGTCGACATCGGCGGGCTGACGGTGACCAAGGCCGCGGACAAGCTGCGTGCCGACCTGGCCAGCAAGCTCAGCAAACCCGTCATCGCCGACATCGGCGGGCAGAAGGAGACGATCCAGCCCGACGAGGCAGGGCTCGAACTCGACGTCGTCGGCACCATCGGGCAGGCGCCCAGCGGGTTTCCCACGCCTGAGGAGGTCTGGCGGGGGCTCACCGGCACCACCGACCTCCCGCCGAAGATCACCCTGGACGCCGCCCAGCTCACCCGGACCGTCGAAGGGCTCGCCGGGTCCGTCGACAAGCCCGCCCGTGAGGGGCGCATCACGTACTCGGGGCTGGAGCCCCAGGCGCGGACGCCGGCGAACGGGGTGCTGCTCGACCGCGAGGACGCCGTACGCAGGATCGGCGCCGCCTTCCTCGGCGGTGGCGGGTCCGTCGTGCTCACCCTCCGGCCGGCCAAGCCCGTCACCGGCTCGGGGGCCGTCGAAGAGGCGCTGACCAAGGCCAGGGCCGCCGTCGCCGCGCCGCTGACGCTCACGCTCGGGCCCAAGCAGGTGCAGATCCCGCCTGCCATGATCGCCGCGAACCTCACGTACGGCGTGGACGGCGAAGGGCGGCTCGTGCCCCAGTTCAACGCCAAGGCCGTGCTCGAACAGGTCGAGGGCAACCTGGTGGACGCGGCGCAGCAGCCGCGTGACGCCACGTACGAGATCGTCAACGGCAAGCCCGTCCTCGTGCCCTCGCGGCCCGGACGGGGCGTCAACGACAAGCTGCTCGCCAGGGACGCCGAGAAGGTGTTCGACCAGGGCGGCAGCCGGGTCGTCGCGGTCCGGCTCGGCACCGTCGCGCCGGCCGTCGAGACCTCCCGCATCGAGGGGCTCGGCATCAAGGAGATCGCGGCGTCGTTCACCACGACGTTCGACTGCTGCCAGCCGCGCGTCACGAACATCCAGCGCATGGCGCAGAAGCTCGACGGGTACGTGGTCAGGCCGGGCGAGACGTTCTCGCTCAACGAGGCGCTCGGGGAGCGGACCGTCGAGGACGGGTACGTCCAGGCCGGGCAGGTCGTCGGCGGGCGTACGGTCAACGTCGTGGGCGGGGGCGGGGCCCAGTTCGCCACCACCATGTACAACGCGGCGTACTTCGCCGGGTTCGACGACGTCGAGCACCAGCCCCTGGACTACTTCTCCTCGCGCTTCCCCGCCGGCCGCGACGCGACCCTCCTGCACCCGGAGCCCGACCTGAAGTGGCGCAACGACTCGGAGAACGGGGTCCTCATCAAGACCGCGTCCACGCCGACGTCGGTGAGCATCACGCTGTGGGGCGTCAAGCGCTACGACAAGATCGAGGCCGTGGAGTCGGAACGCCGCGCCTTCACCCCGTTCCGCCGCGAGGTGAGCTCCGCCCCGGACTGCGTCCCGACAACGGGCGAACAGGGCTTCACCATCGACGTGACCCGCGTCTTCCACAAGGACGGCAAGATCCTCAAGAAAGACAAGAAGGTCACCACCAAGTACCGCCCCCGCCCCCAAACCGTCTGCACCCGCTGACGGCGTGCGGGAGGACCTCAGCTCTGGAAAGGGCTGAGGTCCTTTCGGTGCGCGGGCGGGACATGGCGCCCCTCGGTCCGGCGGCCCGCAGCGCGGCTCGGTGTCTATGAGCGCGGGCGACTTCCGACACCCCTCGGCTCGTGTCCCATTGCGTGTCCTCCCCTTCCCCTTCTCTCCCTGAAGGACCTCAGCCCTTGCGGTGGTCGGCGGTTGTGCGTCAGGGTCGGGTGCGGTCGCTTGGGTGGGGGATGCAACCCGCCTCGCGCTTGAGGACCTCGGCCCTCGTGCCACCCCGCCGAAAGGACCTCGGCCCGCACGATGGCCTACTCCCGACCCCCCTGAAGGACCTTGGCCCGCACGATGGCCTACTCCCGACCCCCCTGAAGGACCTCGGCCCGCACGATGGCCTACTCTCGACCCCCCTGAAGGACCTCGGACCGCACCATGGGCCACTCCCAACCCCAAAGGACCCCGGCCCCTGCGATGGGAGAGATAGGCAGTTTGTGAAGGGGTTGATTGGTGGGTTCAGGGGGTGGTTGTGGGGGAAGGGGCGACGGCCTGTTCGGAGGTCGGAAGAGTCCAGGGGGATGGGTGCTGCGACAACGGTTCGGGTCAGGTGGGGGGCAGGGTCATGAGGCGGTCGTCGCCGGGGTTCGGGGAGCCGCGGCCGTCCTTGTTGCTGGTGCCTATCCACAGGGTGCCGTCCGGGGCGGACGCCACCGCGCGCAGGCGGCCGTAACGGTCGGTGAAGTGGGCGGTCGGGGTGCCGGCGGAGCCGTCCTGGCTCAGGGGGATCTGCCACAGACGCGCGCCGCGCAGGGCGCCGACCCACAGCGAGCCGTTCGCGTAGGCCATGCCCGACGGGGAGGCGTCCGAGGTGGGCCAGGTCAGGATGGGGTTGATGTAGCGCTGGTCGGAGCCGCGGCCTTCGACCTCGGGCCAGCCGTAGTTGCCGCCGGGCCTGATCAGGTTGACCTCGTCCCACGTGTTCGCGCCGAACTCCGAGGCGTAGAGCCGCCCGGACGGGTCCCAGGCGAGGCCCTGGACGTTGCGGTGGCCGTAGCTGTAGACGAGGGTGCCGAACGGGTTGCCGGGCGCGGGAGCCCCGTCCACGGTCATGCGCAGGATCTTGCCCCCGAGCGAGTCGCGCTGCTGCGCGAGGTCGCCGTCCCCGACCTCGCCGGTGGTGGCGTACAGGTGGCCGTCGGGCCCGAAGGCGAGCCGGCCGCCGTTGTGGATGCCGCCCTTCGGGATGTCGCGGACGAGCAGGTGCTCGTCGGTGAGCGCGTCACCGGCGAGGCGGTAGCGCACGATGCGGTTGTCGGTCTCGGCGGTGTAGTACAGGAAGACCTGGTCGTCCTTGACGGCGACGCCCATCAGCCCGCCCTCGCCGTCGGGCCGCGCCTCCCGTACGGTGGCCAGCTCGGTGACCCGGCCGCCGGGCGTGACGCGGAGCAGCCGGGCGGTGTCGCGCTCGGTGACGAGCGCGTCGCCACCCGGCAGGTACGCGATCCCCCACGGCACGGACAGCCCGGTCGCGACGTCCTTCGGCTCGCCGGGAGCGGCGGCGGCGGACACCGCGGCCGTGGGCAGCACCTCGCCGTCGCCCGCGGAGCACGCGGTCAGGACGGCCAGCAGCATGATCGTCCAGAGCTTCCTCATGTGTTCCATCCTGCCCTCGGAGTCGTAAGGTTCTCGGCATGAAGACCTGGGTTCCGTCCGATTCGGTGGCAGCTGCACTTTCCGACCTCCCCGGCGTCGAATGCGCCGTATATAACAGCAAAGTCCCGATGCCGGACGGCGTGGAAGACGTCGAGGTATGGGTGCCGCCTTTGGTGACCGTGCCCGACGTGCCGGGGACGCTGGCGAGGATGACGTCGTTGCGGCTGGTGCAGACGGTGACGGCGGGCGTGGAGCCGTACCGTCCGCACATGCCGGAGGGCGCGGTGCTGTGCAACGCGCGCGGCGTGCACGACGCGGGCACCGCCGAGTGGGCGGTGGGCGCGATGATCGCGGTGCTCAGGGAGTTCCCCGGTTTCGTGGACGCGCAGCGCAGGGGCGAGTGGACCTACCACCACACCGGCGTGCTGGCCGACTCGCGCGTGCTGATCGTCGGCTACGGCTCGATCGGGTCGGCGCTGGAGCGGCGGCTGGAGGGGTTCGAGGTGGAGGTCGTCAGGGTGGCGAGGAGGGCCCGCGACGGCGTGCACGCCATGGACGAGCTGCCCGCCCTGCTGCCCGAGGCGGACGTGGTGGTGCTGCTGGTTCCGGCCACCCCCGACACCGCCGGCATGGTCGACTCCTCGTTCCTCGCACGCATGAAGGACGGCGCCGTGCTGGTCAACGCGGCCAGGGGCGGGATCGTCGACACCGACGCCCTCCTCGCGGAGCTGAAGACGGGCCGGCTGCGCGCCGCGCTCGACGTGACCGCGCCCGAGCCGCTGCCCGAGGGCCACCCCCTCTGGAGCGCGCCCGGCGTGTTGATCACGCCGCACATCGCGGGCAGCACCCCCGCGTCCGAGCGGCGGACACTGCGTCTCATCCGGGCTCAGCTGGAGCGCTACCGCGCCGGCGAAGACCTGGTCAACGTCATAACCGACGCGTACTGAGAGGATCCCGGAACGTGGCTGGTCCGTGACCTTCGGTGCGTACGGTTACGTTTGCAGGGAGTTCCTGACTCACTGTCAAGGAACTCTTGGCGGCAATTGGTCTGTCTGGTTATCAGATCGGTGACGACATCGGCGTTGTCACCACCCGCGCACCTTCGACCGCACACACTGGCAAAGGTGATCGGCCGGGCTTCGGCGGTCGCGGGTGCAGAGTTCGAGACGGGATGGGCAACGACTGTGATCCGCTGGCGTGATCCACGGGTGCCGCCGGCCGCCGCGGCGGTGGCAGGCGCGGTGGCGTTCGCCGCCGTCCTCCTGGCGCAGACCCCTGCCACGATCACCGGCGCGATCGCCGGTGGGCTCGCGGCGCTGATCGCCGCCGCCTCCCTGCTGATCGCCTCGGTACGACAGGTCGCCACGCACCGCCCCTCGGCGGCGGGCGCCCGCTGGATGGGCGGCGGCGCGGTCATCTGGGCCGCGGGCATCACCCTGCGGCCGTTCGCCGACGGCTTCGTCGTCAACTTCGCGGACATGTTCGTCCTGCTCGGCACCGTGGTCACGGCCGGCGGCGCGCTGATCGCCGCCGACCGCAGGTTCCCGGCCAGGACGGCTTTACGGCAGCTCACGGACTCCTACCTGTGCGCCGTCGCGCTCTTCCTCATCGGCTGGGTCATGGCGCTACGGCACGTCTACGCCGACTCCGCCAACCCGGTCGGGTTCACCCTGGCCCTGCTGCCGCCGATGATCGCGCTGCTGGTGACCTGCTCCATGATCCCGTCGGTGGTCACCAGCAAGTCGCCGTCGTGGCTGCTCGGCCTGGCGGGGCTGGGCGTGCTGGCCACCATGACGGTGGCGGGGGTGGGCTCCGCCGTGGGCCGGCTGCTCGAAGGCGAGCCGCAACTGTGGAGCGTCATGCTCGCGCCGGTCGCGTTCCTGCTGCTGGCCGCGGTGCCGTGGGGCCCGAAGGGCAGGGCGACGACCCGGCCGGCCATCGGCCACGCGGTCAGCCTGGCGCCGCTCGCGCTGGTCGCGGTGGCGGTCTTCACGATGCTGATCCATCAGATGGGCAGCCGCCCGGAGCCGCCGGTCGCGGGCGTCGCGGCGCTTGAGGCGTCGGTCGTGCTGCTCCTGCTGGTCCGCCTGTTCGTGCTCGCGGCCACCAACGTACGCCTGCGCGCTCAGGTCAAGCTGGGCCGCCGCCAGCTCATGGACCTCGCCGAGAGCACCGGCGACGTGGTGTTCACCTGCGACTACGAGGGCGTCGTCCGCGAGATCGGGGCCGGCGTCGAGGCGACGTACGGCTACGCGCCCGCCGACGTCGTGGGCGGCTCGATCTTCGACTACATCCACCCGGAGGACGTGCCGGGCATCCAGGTCGCCATGCGTGCCCTGACCCTCGACGACGAGCCGGCGGCGCCGGGCGCCTGCCTGATCGCCTGCCGCGTCCGCGCGGCCGACGGCACCTGGCGGCCCACCGAGTCGGTGGCCACCCGCCAGGTCGGCGGCGACGACCTGCTGCTGGTCACCACGCGCGACGTGAGCGACGAGGAGGCGCTGCGCAACCAGGTGGCCCACCTGACCTTCCACGACGGCGTGACGGGGCTGCCCAACCGCGCCTACTTCGAGGAGCGCACCAGGGAGGTGCTGTCGGGGCGCACGTCGGGCAACGTCGCGGTGATCTTCCTCGATCTCGACGGGTTCACCTCGGTCAACGACTCGGTCGGGCACGCCAGCGGCGACTACCTGCTCGGCCAGGCGGCCAGGCGGCTGCGCGGCGCCGTACGCGCGGACGACACGCTCGCCCGGTGGGGCGGCGACGAGTTCGCGGTGCTGGTGGAGACCGGGGGAGACGCGCAGGTGGCGGTCGATCTGGCCGAGCGGCTGGTCGGGGCGGTCTCGCAGGAGCCGTTCCGCGTCGCCGACCGCGACGTGGCGCTGACGGCGAGCGTCGGGGTGGCCTTCACCGAGGACGGCATGCCGGCCGGCGACCTGATGCGCAACGCCGATGTGGCCATGGCGCGCTCCAAAGAGCTGGGCGGTCGCCGGGTCGAGGTGTTCGCCGCGCAGATGCACGCCGACGTCGTACGCCGCCTTGAGCTGGCGGCCGACCTGCAGCGGGCGCTGATCGAGCAGCAGTTCGCCATCGAGTACCAGCCGGTGGTCGATCTGGCCACGTCGCGGGTGACCGCGGTGGAGGCCCTGGTGCGGTGGTGGCGCGGCTCGGTGTTCGTGCCGCCGGAGCAGTTCCTGGGCCCGGCCGAGGACACCGGGCTGATCGTGCCGCTGAGCGAGTGGATCCTGCGCGAGTCGTGCAGGGAGGTGGCGGCCTGGCGGGCCTCGTCGTGGGACATCGGGCTGTCGCTGAACCTGTCGGCCCGGCAGATCATGGCGCCCAGGTTCGTCGAGACGGTGGAGGAGGCGCTGCGCGAGAGCGGGCTGCCCGCCTCGTCGCTCACGCTCGAAGTCATCGAGGAGATGCTGGTCGAGGACGCCGAGGAGACGATCAAGCGGCTGTCGGAGCTGCGCTCGCTGGGCGTGCGGCTGGCCATCGACGACTTCGGCACCGGCTACGCCTCGCTGGCCTTCCTGCGCCAGCTCCCCGTCGACATGATCAAGATCGACCCGTCGTTCGTGTCGGGACTCGGCAAGGACGACACGCTGACGCTGCTCACCCGCACGATCGTGCGGCTGGGGCACGACCTGGGGCTTATCGTGGTGGCCGAGGGGATCGAGCGTCCTGAGCAGCTCGAGCTGCTGAAGCAGATGGGCTGCACGAGGGGGCAGGGCTTCCTGGTGGCACGGCCGATGGCGGCGCGCGGGGTCGACTCGCTGATGCGGACGAGTCTCACGGTTTGAGACATGTGTCCACCAAGTTGACACTGGGGCGTTCGGAGCGGCTATCGTGTAAGCCATGCTTCGCAGTGAGATTCTCGTAGTACTTCGCCGGCGCGCAGGCCGATAGCGAAGCACGACGACCTGCGCGCCGCCCCAGACCCGCCGTTCCGGCGGAGAGGGGCATTTTTTATGTCCTTAAGCGAGTAGCCACGCAAGGAACGAGCCGATGACCGAACGGATGACAGGTGCACAGGCCCTGGTCAGGGCGCTGGAGCACGTCGGAGTCGACACAGTGTTCGGGATCCCGGGCGGTGCCATTCTTCCGGCCTACGATCCTCTCTACGACTCGACCAAGGTCCGGCACGTGCTCGTACGTCACGAGCAGGGTGCGGGTCATGCGGCCGAGGGCTACGCGCAGGCCACCGGCAAGGTCGGGGTGTGCATGGCGACCAGCGGTCCTGGCGCCACGAACCTGGTGACACCGATCGCCGACGCGTTCATGGACTCGGTGCCGATCGTGGCGATCACCGGACAGGTGGCCGCGCCGATGATCGGCACCGACGCTTTTCAGGAAGCCGACATCTCCGGCATCACCATGCCGATCACGAAGCACAACTTCCTGATCACCGACGCCGGCGACATCGCGCGTACGATCATGGAGGCCTTCCACATCGCCTCGACGGGGCGTCCCGGCCCGGTGCTGGTGGACATCTCGAAGGACGCGCTGCAGGCCGAGACCACGTTCAGCTGGCCGCCCACCATGCAGCTGCCCGGCTACCGCCCGGTCACCAGGCCCCACTCCAAGCAGATCCGCGAGGCCGCCAAGCTCATCGCCGAGTCCCGCAGGCCCGTCCTGTACGTCGGCGGCGGCGTCCACAAGGCCGGCGCGGCTGCCGAGCTGCGCCAGCTCGCCGAGCTGACGAAGATCCCGGTCATCACGACCCTGATGGCCCGCGGCACGTTCCCCGACAGCCACCCGCAGCACATGGGCATGCCCGGCATGCACGGCAGCGTCGCGGCGGTCGGCGCGCTGCAGCAGTCCGACCTGATCATCGGCCTGGGCGTGCGGTTCGACGACCGGGTCACCGGCAACCTGTCGTCGTTCGCGCCGCACGCGAAGGTCGTGCACGCCGACATCGACCCGGCGGAGATCTCGAAGAACCGCCACGCCGACGTGCCGATCGTGGGCGACTGCAAGGAGGTCATCAGCGACCTCGTCTCGGTGATCCAGGCCTCCGGCCAGCAGGGCGACTACGACGAGTGGTGGACGCTGCTCAACGGCTACAAGGAGACCTACCCGCTGGGTTACGAGCAGTTCGAGGACGGCTCGCTGGCCCCGCAGTACGTCATGGAGCGCCTGAGCGCCATCGCGGGCCCCGACACCTACTACATCGCGGGCGTCGGCCAGCACCAGATGTGGGCCTCGCAGTTCGTCCACTACGAGAACCCCGGCACGTTCATCAACTCCGGCGGCCTCGGCACGATGGGCTTCGCCGTCCCGGCCGCGATGGGCGCGAAGATGGGCCGCCCCGACGCCACGGTGTGGGCGATCGACGGCGACGGCTGTTTCCAGATGACGAACCAGGAGCTGGCCACCTGCGCCCTGGAGGGTGTGCCGATCAAGATCGCGGTCATCAACAACGGTAATCTCGGCATGGTTCGTCAGTGGCAGACCCTGTTCTACGACGAGCGCTACTCCAACACCGACCTGCAGACGGTCCGGCGGATCCCGGACTTCGTCAAGCTGGCCGAGGCCTATGGCTGTGTTGGCCTGCGATGCGAGCGCCCCGAAGACGTGGACGCCGTGATCAAGAAGGCCATGGAGATCAACGACGTGCCCGTCGTGGTCGACTTCGTCGTCCACCAGGACGCCATGGTCTGGCCCATGGTGGCCGCGGGCACGAGCAACGACGACATCAAGATCGCCCGTGACATGGCGCCGAAGTGGGAGAACGAGGATGACTAGGAGCGCGACGCGGTGCCCGCGCGGCGCACGAAGGAGAGTGAGCGAGCGATGAGCCGTCACACGCTGTCCGTGCTGGTCGAGAACCGGCCGGGTGTCCTCGCGCGCGTCTCCGCGCTGTTCAGCCGCAGGGGGTTCAACATCGACTCCCTCGCCGTCGGGCCGACCGAGCACGACGACATCTCCCGCATCACGATCGTGGTGAGCGTCGAGGAGCTGCCCCTTGAGCAGGTCACGAAGCAGCTCAACAAGCTGGTGAACGTGCTCAAGATCGTCGAGCTGGACCCGTCGCAGTCGGTGCAGCGCGAGCTGATGCTGATCAAGGTCAAGGCCGACGCGGAGAGCCGCTCCCACGTGCTGGAGCTCGTCCAGCTCTTCAGGGCCCGCTGCGTGGACGTGGCGGCCGACGCCGTGACCATCGAGGTCACCGGCACCCCCGACAAGCTCGAGGCGTTCGTGAAGGTCCTCGAGCCGTTCGGGATCAAAGAACTCGTCCAATCGGGCATGGTGGCCATCGGCCGCGGCGCCCGCTCCATCACCGACCGGTCCCTCAGGGCACTGGACCGTACCGCCTGAAAGGTTTTAGCAAGTGACCGAGATCTACTACGACGACCAGGCCGACCTCTCGATCATCCAGGGACGTCACGTGGCCGTGCTGGGGTACGGCAGCCAGGGCCACGCCCACGCGCTCTCCCTGCGTGACTCGGGTGTCGACGTGCGCGTCGGCCTGCCCGAGGGCTCCAAGAGCCGCGAGAAGGCCGAGAACGACGGCCTGCGGGTGCTCACCCCGTCCGAGGCGGTCGAAGAGGCCAACCTCACGATGATCCTCGCGCCCGACCACATCCAGCGCGACCTCTACACCCAGCACGTCGCCCCCAACCTGGTGGAGGGCGACGCGCTGTTCTTCGGCCACGGCCTGAACATCCGCTACGGCCTCATCGAGGCGCCCGAGGGCGTCGACGTCTGCATGGTGGCCCCCAAGGGCCCCGGCCACCTCGTGCGCCGCCAGTTCGAGGCCGGGCGCGGCGTCCCCGTGCTCGTGGCCGTCGAGAAGGACGCCTCCGGCAAGGCGCTCGACCTCGCCCTGTCGTACGCCAAGGGCATCGGCGGCACCCGCGCCGGCGCGCTGCGCACGACGTTCAAGGAGGAGACCGAGACCGACCTGTTCGGCGAGCAGGCTGTGCTGTGCGGCGGCGTCTCCGAGCTGATCAAGGCCGGCTTCGACACCCTCATCGAGGCGGGCTACCAGCCCGAGGTCGCCTACTTCGAGTGCCTGCACGAGATGAAGCTGATCGTCGACCTCATGTACGAGGGCGGCATCTCCAAGATGTACTGGTCGGTCTCCGACACGGCCGAGTACGGCGGCTACACCCGCGGCCCGCGCGTGATCAACGACGAGACCCGGCAGGAGATGCGCCGCATCCTGGGCGAGATCCAGGACGGCACCTTCGCCCAGCAGCTCGTCAACGAGTTCGACAGCGGCCAGAAGGAGTTCAAGCGCTACCGCGAGGAGCTCTCCGAGGACGCCATCGAGAAGACCGGCGCCACGCTGCGCCCGATGATGAGCTGGCTCAAGGGCTGAGCCGGGCCGCGTCCGGCTGAGCGCGGCGGGCGAGGGGGAGCACAGATCGGAAG